>CAZLHW010000211.1:0-6028 GCA_964559085.1 uncultured Acidobacteriota bacterium
GCCATCATCCATGACTATTCTCCCGGAGATGCGGGTAGCACTCATCGCGCACAAAGAAATTGTGTGTGCCGCAGGCGGGGCATCGGTATGAAGGAAGGAAACGCCCCCATACCGCGCCGATCGATGCCAGCCATTTGGAAGGATGCCCCTGACCGCACCGGACGCAGACGTTCAGGTTCGGACTATTGCTGATGGGCTTCTCTGCCCTGCCAAAATAAAGCGCCCATCCATAAACGCTTGTTCGCAACTTGAAGCACCGGTCGAGTAAGCGCAAAGCAAGGTTCATGGCGACGAGGAACTTCTCCGCACCCCCTAGAAAGAAAATCATCCTCTTCGGAAAAGGAGAATGCGGGTTCTTTCGGTTCATAAAGGAGAACGAGGTGCACAGCGTTTTGGTTGCGATATGCGGCAATGCAGACTCTTGCCGGACCAACGCCACCAAATCCCCCGCACAGCGAAATTGGTTGACATGCCCGCCTCCGCCGGCCAGGGATCGGTAGATGCGGTCCGTCACTGTGCCGGCATCCGGAACCGACAGGAAAAGGAATCCTCCAGGCTTGAGCACCCGTCCGATTTCCTTCAGAGACTCCCGAAGGCGGCGGAAATGTTCAAGGCTGTGATTGCAGACCACCGCATCGAAAACCGCAGAGTTGAAAGGGAGCGCTGCGGCATCGCCCTGCACAGCCTGAAAGTGACTGCCGGGCAATAGCCGTTCGATGTCGCAACGCACCGTCATTGCCGCAAGCGATTCGGGAGCAAAGCTTCCCGCCGCGCATCCGAGATCAAGAATGCGACCCGACGTCGGGATTGTTTTGAGAATATCGATCATGATCGAATGCCCGGCCCCATGGGAGCGTGTCCCGAATCGGCCTTCTTGTCCTTTGCGACAGGCGGGGCCGGTGCGTTATGGACGCCATCTGTCTTTCAATACATGCTTGCCCCCGGAATCGTCGACGTTCCAGATCTGCGGCTTACGGGGCCCATCGCCCGCGTATGATCCAGGGCCGCAGGCTCCGCGCCTATCCATGCCGCCGGCAGCATCATGAAACAGGCGGCCGACAGAACAGCTGTCAATATAGTCTTCACGCTTCCTCCGCAAAAAAACGCCACAAATGGCACGAATTACATAAATTTTTTAATGATTTTATTAGCGTAATTCGTGTAATTCGCGGCGTTTTGAATTTTCACTTTAAGCGAACCGTCTTCTTGAGTTTGATATCACCGGCGGAGGCACCAACCAGAATCTCTATATCGCAAAGGTCGTCCTCCCAGGCGTGCTTTTTTTCGTTCCAGTAGTGAAGGCTCTTCACCGGAATTTGCAGCACAACCGTCCTGCTCCGGCCGGGATCAAGCGCTACGCGTGAAAATGCCTTGAGTTCTTTGTACGGCCACTCAACGGATGGATTTATCCGATGCACGTACACTTGGGCAACCTCTTCCGCCGCTGCCTTTCCGATATTTTTCAGATTGAAGGAAACGGTTATCGTATCGCCTTTGCCGTAAGCGACTTTGTTGGTGGAAAGGGATGTATACTTGAATTCAGTGTAGGTAAGCCCGTATCCAAAGGGGTACATCACAGGTATTTTCCGAGTGTCGAACCAGCGATATCCGACAAGGGATTCTTCGGAATACACGGCGGTATTGGGATCACGACCAACCGGTTCCCTCGCCGTTTCCTCTTCTGCCTTCATCCCCGGATTGGTTTCGGAAACCAATCCGGCAAAGATATCGGCGCTTTTTCTCCCCTGCGGATAGTTGCCCAGGGCATACGCCGGTGAATCCTGAAGTTTCAGCGGAAGAGTGAACGGCAAACGTCCGCTCGGAGAGATTTTCCCAATAAGAACATCAGCCAGCGCATTGCCGCCTTCGGAGCCGTTAAACCAGGAGATAAGCAAGGCTTTGGAAACGCTCTTGACGACATTCAGATCATTGGGAGCGCCGCTTACCAGCACCGTAACGACGTTGGGGTTCACTCCCGCAATCCTGCGAACCAAGTCATCCTGCCCTGCAGGCAGAAAGATGTCGTCGCGGTCCTTTCCCTCGGTTTCCACTGTTCGGTTGTTGCCGCCTATAAACAAAACAATATTAGCCTTTGCGGCGGCATCCACGGCCTCTATGGCCAATTTCTGCGCCGTAATCTCCCTTTCGCGATTCTCCTTTTCTATCTCTTCCGGCGATCTTTTTCTGAATCGATTCGCAGGTTCGGATCCGGCCGGTTCATACCCTTTCGCGTAAATGATTTCCGCTTTGTCTCCAATTCTGTTTTTCAATCCATCAAGCGGCGTGACTTCATACAGTGTTTTCACGCCGGCGCCCAAACCGCCCGGTGCCATGGTCTGCGTAGCGCTGGCGCCAATCACGGCAATTTTCGGCCTGTTTTTAAGCTGCAGCGGAAGCACCCCTTCATTTTTCAGCAGAACAATGGATTTGCAGGCAACTTTATACGCTACTTGCTGCTGCGCCGGCTGTGAGGTGATTTCCCGGTTCGCCTTTTCCGCGGGAACCGGCTTGACCGCCAGCCTCACTCTCAATATTTCCCTCACGCGCCGGTTGAGAACACTTTCAGAAACCTGTCCGGATTTCACCGCGTCAAGAAGGGCCTTCCCGAAAAACCGTTTGTCGGGCATCTCCACATTCAACCCGTTTTGTATTGCATCCGCCGTGCTGTGAGTGCCGCCCCAGTCAGAGACGACCATCCCGGCAAATCCCCATTCATCCCGGAGGATTTTATTGAGCAGCACGTCATTTTCGGCGCACCATCGGCCATTAACTTTGTTATAGGCGGCCATGACTCCATAGGCGTCCGCCTCGGTCACCGCGGCTTGGAAGGGAGCCAGATAGATTTCCCTCATGGCGCGTTCTCCGATGATGACATTAACCGTCCCGCGATTGTTCTCCTGATTGTTCAGCGCATAATGCTTCAGGCAAACGGCTACGCCGTTGTCCTGCACGCCTTTGGTGTACCCCACCGACAACCGTGAGCTTAAAAACGGATCCTCGCTCAGATATTCATAGGTGCGTCCGCCCGTGGGAATACGCTGGATATTGATGGCGGGGCCGAGCAGCATGTCCTTTCCCCGCAGCCGGGCTTCACGCGCCAACGCCGCGCCATACTCATACGCCAGTTCGGCGCTCCAGGTGGCGGCAAGCGCGGAACCGGTGGGGAAAAAAGTGGCCTTGTCATTCTCCAGACCCAGCGGCGCCCAGCTGTTCGGCTGCAACTCTTCCCGAATGCCGAACGGCCCGTCGGTGTATTTCATGTCGGCAATTCCCAGCCGTTCCACCCCCGCGGATACAAACATGTGCTTCCCATGGAGCATTTCCACCTTTTCTTCGAGCGTCATTTGTTTGAGGAGGGCGTCAATGTCCCTTTCATTGCGAAGCAATGCCGACTCCCGCGCCGTTTGCGCGGAGCCTCCGGCGAATAGGAGAACAACCATCGTTAAAAGTATACGGGTTTTTTTGATCATATGCGCGGGACTCTCTTCTCGGCCGATAGTGTGAACTATCCGCCGCATACCTAAATAAGGGTTCCTGCCCCAGACGGCCTTTTATTCCGGACAAAATCATGCCGTCTGCTATTCTTCCTTTTCAGGCGGCAATTGTACTACCGTATGCTGCAGACGGATGCAGGAAACCCAAAATTTCATAGGCTCCGCAGACGGGCCGCAACCGGCAGGCAGGCGTTTGCCCTATAAAAACAGAACGTACTGAACGCATCCCGCCGGCCGCATCCGGCTTTGGGAAGGCTATGCGGGAAAGGACATATCCGACGGTCCGATGATTTGGACGCCCATTCGGATCATTTCCTCGCGAAGAGCTTTTTCATAAGCTCCGGCGATCAGCACATGGTGGCAGCCTGCGAGATTTTGATGCAGGCGGTCGATATCTCTGAACTTCACCGTCAGTTGGTTTGAGCAGTATCTGCGCACTTTGGAATCGGCCGAAGGGGCGTTTTCAAAAAGCAGCCGACCGGCATCCCGGGAGCCCGGTTGTGTTTTTCCAGGCCACAGAACGAAACTCTTCAGATCCTTGCTGAACAGCCCCAGTGTTACGTCGATGCCGCTCGGGAGTTGAACCTCAGCGGTGGCTCCTTTCCCAAGCCCGTGATAGTCCCGGAGATTGTACGGCAGCGGCGGCGCATCCCGCCCCATCAACTGCAGCGGTGCGACGCAATGGCGGAGAATGGCAACCGACTTCTGCAGATCCACTTCGGACACATTGCACTGATAGGCAGGCTTCCGGCTGATTTCCTGCAAAACCAGGGAGGTCAGCAGCGCACACACATCGGCTTCACAGGGAGCCGTGATTCCATCATCGCGCAGCCGCGTGAAGGCGAGGCATGGAAGCGGAATCGGCGGTTTGCCGCTGAACGAGAAGCTCAGGCAGTCGATCGAAATCGCCGCCAGACCCTCCATCTCCACAAGGGAGCGCAGAAGGACGTACAACCGGGCCGCATCCAGAATCGTTGCATCGGAAGGCTCAAGGACTGCGGCCGCTTCAGTTTTCCAGCGCTCCATCTCCTTCATAGCTTTGTCTTCGTTGACTTTTTCAAGAAGGGGCATTAGATCGTCGATCGGCCGGTACCGGATCCGGAATCCCGTTCTCCGGAACACGTACTCCTCGTTTAGATTGCCCATGGGCACGCTGGTCGAGTCAAAGGGTCTGCCGAAAATGAGCGCCCGCTTGCCGTCGAGAATCCGGGGAACCGATAAGATCCTAATCAGTTCCACGGCGTGCGTTTCAGAATTCGCAAGGATGGCATTCGCGCCCCTTGTCCGCATTGCCGCCACCAGATCCGAATCCACCATGATCAGATCCAGGTTCACCGGAAGGAGTATGATTGGGATATCCAGATCCGCCATCGATACCGCAATGTTGCCGATATTTCCAAGGGCTGTTCTCACAGTCGGTCGGATCAGCAGAATATCCGGGCTCAGTTCCCGCACCGACCGGGCAACCTCCCGCGGCTTCTGTTGAAGACTGGTCTCAATGGGAACGACCTGGAATTCAAATTCGCGTATTGCCTGGATCGAACCGATCAGGTTCTTGCAGCCTGATATGGAATCACTCACGAATAGAACTTTGCGTGACTTTCCGGAATTTTGTTTGGATTTCGAGGGTATTGGAGCATTTTGAGTCGTAGAGTCCGCTGCAGGAAAAGCGCCGGACATCCCCGCCAGCGCTGCTGCCTTGATAAAGCCACGCCGGTCGAGCCGGACTGGTTTCTGATTTTCCTTTTGCATCGAGACCCCCTGGTACTTCCGTCGGCCGGCTGGCCGGCCGGCCGGTGCGGGTGGTTTGGGCCGGTGGGGCCAGCGCGCTGCCGGGGCTGGGTACGGCGCTGGCGGTAACCGGTGAAGTTGTCGGCCGCGAATATGTGCGCACCCATCGGGAGCTGCAGCCCGTGGATGCGGAAATGCGCGCGTCCGCCGTTCGCCACGCCCCAATAGATCGTCTTGTAGGTGACCTTGTAGGTCTTCGCGTTCAGCACCCGTCCGTTCATGTACTCGCCGTCCGGAGTGAGGTAGACGATGCCGTGCTCGATATCGGCGTTCTTGGCGAGAAATCCCATCGGGCCGTCCTGACCGCCGAGGATCTTGTCGCAGGGCCCGCCGGCCAGCCCGGCGTGCGACCCGTAGCGCACCACGTCGCTGAGGTAGCTGATTTGCCCGACGTTGAAGAGGGATCGCGGAGCATCGCTGCCGCTTCCGCTGAAGCAGCGTTTCCAGTCCATGCCGTTGATCACGAGGGCCAGCTTCCAGGCCTTTTGCATGTTGCCGCTGTTGTAGGCCTTCATGAACTTCGCATAGACGGCGAAATACTTGACGCAGTACTTGCTCTGCGAGGGCAGGTTCGGTCCCGGCTCTCCGCGCACGACGTCGCCCAGATCGAGCGGCACGCGGCTGTTGTCCCCGCTGTTCGGATCGAACAGGGCAACCGAGGAGCGTGCGGCGCCGACCTCCAGCGGCCGCGCCAGGGCCAGCGAGGAATAGCCGTTCGAGACGAAAAAGCCGCTGAACAGCTC
>CAZLHW010000211.1:6038-7008 GCA_964559085.1 uncultured Acidobacteriota bacterium
CCCGTTAGCTCGTCGTCGGTTGGAACGGCAAAGGCGGTAAGCGGCGCCTGCGCCAGCCGGACCCCCGTGATGTCGTGCACCTCTTCGTCGAGCGGCAGCTGCACGGCGCCGCCGTTCTCGTCCGTGTACGCGATCAGCGCCTTCCTCTTGCCGCCGCCCTTGCTTAGATAGCCGATGTCGGCTCCGCCGGCCTTGAGCACGGCGACGATATCGGTGTTCGCCGGAATATCCAGGCTGAGCGAACGTCCCGATTGCATCCCGGGATCGATGAAGATCGATGCCGGCCCGCTCTGATGCTGCACGACCAGATCGCTCAGCCCTGATCCGTCGTAGTCCATCGAGAGCACCTGGAACACGTCCGAGCCCAGCGGAAGCTCGGCGCGCACGGCGCCGGCGAGCGACAGGACTTTGGCCTGCAGCTCGCTGCCTTGCTTCGCGAGAGCCGTGACCGACTGTTCGCCGGGCGTCCAGGTCCCGGTTACGAATCTGGCCAGATCGAGATCCTCGCCGATGCGCATGTCGGTCACGTAGGCTCCGTCCGCCGCAAAGACGCGGATCAGACGCTGCCCGTTGAGGTCTTTTGCGGCGGTGTAGAAGTAATCGAGCGCCTGCGCCGCCTGCGGGAGCAGCGCTGCGAGGAGCAGCAGGGCGGAGATGCGGCGTGCGGTGTGTTTCAGCATATTTCTTCCTTCGAGCGGCGGGGCTGTACAAAGCGGTGCCTGCCCCCTTATCGCAGCCGGGGCGGGATGCGCTTCCGGCGGAAGGAGGGCCGGCTTTAGCTGGTTATCGATGCCGCGCCTTGGTTACAGATCGGAACAGCCGGGTGCGGCCGGCAATAAGTGAATCCTGGACATCTCTCGCGCCGGGCGCTAACTTCGCGCCTGTGCGTCTTTTTGCAGGGGGGGGGTATGTGCGGGGGGATGAGCCGTGCGGGAGGCGCGCTGCCGGGGCGGGATTCGGCGCAGGGCGG
>CAZLHW010000212.1:0-7004 GCA_964559085.1 uncultured Acidobacteriota bacterium
GACAAAGGATCATGATGCGGATGCCGAATGCACAATATTCCACAACGACATCCGGTCGTATGGGAAGGATTTCGAGCGGTTCTATCAGCGGGCTGAAAGACTGCCGGGCGTGCGGTTCATACGCAGCTACGTTTCGATTGGAAAGGAGATCCCCGGGAGTCGGAACGTCACGATACGGTATTCCACTTCTGACGAAGGCGTTAAAGAGGAGGAATTCGACCTGGTGGTTCTGTCTGTTGGATTGAATCCTCCGAAAGACTTTCAGGCGTTGGCAGACAAATTCGGCATCGAGCTCAACGCGCACGGATTCTGCCGGACCGGATCCTTGAACCCCATGGAAACCTCGCGGCCGGGCATCTTCATCAGCGGCGCTTTTCAGGGGCCTGTCGATATTCCCGAGTCCGTTATGAGCGCCAGCGGCGCCGGTTCACTCTGTGGAGAGCTTCTCCGATACCGGCGCGGAAAACTGACCCGGGAAAGACTCTACCCGGAGGAAAGGGAGGTTACGCGGGAGGACACCAGGGTCGGCGTGTATGTGTGCCATTGCGGCGCCAATATCGGAAGGGTAGTGGACGTTCCCTCCCCCGTGGCTTATGCAATGAGTTTGCCCCATGTCGCGCACGCGGAGGAAAGCCTCTTCATCTGCTCCACTGATGCGGCACAGCGGCTGGCAACATCCATTCGCGAGAAGGGTCTCAACCGTGTCGTGGTTGCCGCATGCACGCCCAGAACACACGAACCCTTGTTCCGGGATACGCTGCGGGAAGCGGGTCTCAATCAATACTTTTACGATATGGCCAATATCCGGGAGCACTGCTCCTGGGTGCATTCAAAGGAAAGGGAAGACGCGACCCAGAAGGCGAAAGACATTATCCGGATGGCAGTCGCCCGCTCTCTCCATCTGGAGCCGCTCCAGGAGTTCGATCTCCCGGTGAACAAATCGGCGCTGGTGGTTGGAGGCGGCATTGCCGGGATGACAGCGGCCCTGAGCATTGTGAACCAGGGGCATGAGGTCTATCTGGTTGAAAAGGAGTCGGAACTTGGAGGCATGGCGCGCAGAATGCACCGCACGCTGGAAGGTTTGGACGTCCAGGCTTATCTGAATGACCTGATCCGCAGAGTGTACCGGAATCCTCTTCTGCACGTTTATACCGGCGCCGCTATTGTCGAAGCCGGCGGATATGTGGGAAATTTCGTGACCAAAGTGCGACGCGAAGGAAGAGTGTCGGAGATTCGGCATGGCGCTACCATCCTTGCTACGGGTGCGGATGAATACAAACCAAACGAATACCTCTATGGGAAGAATGACGCAGTTCTGACGCAGCTGGAATTGGAAGAACGGATCGCGCGTGATCGCGACCCTATACGGAACGCGCAGAGCCTGGTGATGATCCAGTGTGTGGGCTGCCGCCAGGAGGAGCGGAATTACTGCGCACGCATCTGCTGCAGCCACGCGCTGAAAAATGCGCTGGAATTGAAAAAGATCAATCCGGAGATGGAGATCACCATTCTCTTCCGCGACATGCGGCCTTACGGGTATCGCGAGGACTATTACCGGAAAGCGTCTGAGATGAACGTGCGCTTTATCCGATATGAACCGCAGAGTAAGCCGCACGTGGAGGCCTTGGATGAGAAGGGGCGAGGCCTTTTGCGGGTGACTGTGTCGGATCCGATTCTGGGGACAGACCTGGCCATTGATGCCGACTTCCTTGTATTGGCGGCCGCAATAATTCCCTCGGCGACCAGCAAAGAAATTGCCGGTCTTTTTAAAGTGACGCTCAATCCGGACGGCTTTTTCCAGGAAGCCCACGTGAAACTGCGGCCCGTGGATTTCGGCGCCGAAGGCGTATACCTGTGCGGCACTGCGCACTATCCGAAACACATAATGGAGTCGGTGAGCCAGGCGTATGGAGCTGCGGGACGGGCGCTGACGCTTTTGTCACACGACACGGTCACTGCATCGGGATCCGTTTGCATTGTGAATGAAGCCGATTGCATTGCATGCGGCGCCTGCATTTCGGCGTGCACCTACGGCGCCGTCGAGTTTTGCGAGACGCCGAAAGGCAAAAAAGCCAGAGTAACTCCGGTTCTCTGCAAGGGGGACGGCCTGTGCAACACCAAATGCCCGACAGGAGCCATCGTTTTAACGCATTATCTCGATGAGGCGATTCTGGATGAAATCGACGCGGCCGCCGGACTTTTACCGGAAGTGACTGAAAATTCGCTTCGGCCGGATCCCGTATTGCAAGGCCGTTAAGCTCCAGGCGCGCTCCGGAAATCTGAGTTTAATGTCGGCAGGAAAGGCCATTAGGCAGCTCGCTCCGGGCCGAGCCCGGAGATTCGAGGGGAGCTGTTTGAGAGTCCCGAAAGGCGACATGGGAATTTCCCATGGTGCGGGGCCGTAGCAACCGGAGCAGAAAGGAGGTGACGGAAATGACGCCCACTATTCAATTCAAACCCGGAATTCTGGGATTCGTTTGCAACTGGTGAGCATACGGCGCTGCCGATCTCGCTGGAGTTTCCAGACAACAATACCCGACCGATATCCGCCTTATCCGCGTCATGTGCAGCGGGCGCGTCGACTTGTCCTTCGTGCTCCGGGCTTTCCTGAACGGAATGGACGGCGTGTTTATCGGCGGATGCCATCTAAACGAATGCCATTATATTACCGAGGGGAATCACCACGCCTTCGGCATGGTGCAGCTATGCAAGCGACTGCTCGAGGAAATAGGGCTTAATCCTAACAGGCTGAGAATCGAACAGCTTTCTGCGGGCGAAGGCATCCGCTTCGCCGAGGCGATGAACGAGTTTTCTCGAGAATTGCGCGAATTCGGACCTCTCGGCAAAGGAGAAGGCGTGAACCCGGTCCAAGTGAGGGCAAGCCTCAAATCCGCGCTCAGCCTGGTTCCCTATATCCGATTGGTGGAAAGAGAGCGACTGCGCATCCATTGCGCCACTGCGGAGGAATACGAGAGCTATTTCCGGAGCGATGAAGTTCAGGCGCTCATTCAGGAATTGATTGTGGATAAGCTGATCCGCTGCCGGATCTTGGAACTCCTGCGCGAGCAACCGCGTTCCGCCGGCGAGCTGTCCCGGATATTAGGCCTGAGCCCTTCGGTTGTCGCGCGACACATGACCGATTCCACGCGGCTGGGGCTCGCGAGGTTTGAGGAGAGCCGGATGCGGTTTGTGCCGGCCTGAGACGGCAGAAAGTCAGGAAAGCCTTTATGGACAACGGAAAAGTCGATAGGATATTGGAAAAATATCCGAACGATGCGGGTTGCTTGATTCAGGCGCTGTTGGAGATTCAGCGGGAGAACCGCTGGATTTCAAAGGAAGCCCTGGAGAAAGTCTGCAAGAAGCTGAACGTTCCCATGAACCGGGTTCAGCATATCGTGACGTTTTACAAAGCCTTCAGCCTGATTCCCAAGGGCCGCCATGAGATCCACGTCTGCACCGGCACGGCCTGCCATGTGCGCGGCGCACCGAGGCTTCTGGATGCCGTTCAGGATTTGACAGGGATCCGGCCGGGAGAGACGGATGCGGAATTGAAATTCAGCCTGGAGACTGTCGGGTGCGTCGGCTGTTGCGGGCTGGGTCCCGTGATGATTATCGACGGCGACTATCACGGCAAAATGGCGCCCGGCAAAACGGAAGCCGTCCTTAAGAACTACGCCTAGAGGATGAAGATGCCGTACCTTAGCTCTCCTGCAGAACTGGAATCTTTCCGGACGCGCCTCGTCTCCGGACTGGATCCGCAAAAACCCTGTATCGCGGTGTGCACGGGGACCGGATGTCTCGCGCTTGGCGCCGCAAAGGTGGTCGCGGCTCTGCGGGAAGAAATCAAAAGGCAGGACCTGGACGGCCGGGTGATCCTGCTGCTGGCCCGGCGCGCGACGGGCAGCCCCGGATTCTGCGAGCGGGGGCCGATCCTGGTGATTTATCCGGAGGAAATCTGTTATCTCCAGGTGCAACCCGGGGACGCAAAGGAAATCCTTGCAGAGACCATAGTGCGCAAAAAAATTATCGACCGGCTGTTGTATGTGGATCCCGCCGGCGGCGAGAAGTGCATCCATGAATCGGAGATACCGTTTTACAAAAATCAAAAGCGCCTGCTGATCGGCAATAACATAAGGCTCGATCCGAAGCGCATAGAAGATTACATAGCGCTGGGCGGCTATGCCGCGCTGTCGAAAGCGCTGTTTCAGATGACGCCGGAGAACATTATCGACCAGGTAAAACTGTCCAAACTGAGGGGGCGCGGAGGTGCAGGCTTCCCGACGGGCAGCAAGTGGGAATTTGCGCGCATGAGCCCGGGCGATGTGAAATATGTGGTTGTGAATGCGGATGAGGGGGACCCCGGAGCTTTCATGGATCGGGCGATACTGGAGGGGAATCCGCACGCTGTTCTTGAAGGGTTCGCCATCGGTGCCTATGCCATCGGTGCCCATGAAGGCTATGTCTACGTTCGCCAGGAATACCCGCTGGCCGTGGAAAATGTGACCCTGGCCATCGAGCAGGCAGAGGAGCATGGACTGCTGGGCCGCAATATTTTGGGCTCCGGCTTTGATTTGCACGTAAAAGTGCATCGCGGTGCGGGCGCCTTTGTATGTGGAGAGGAAACGGCGCTCCTTCGGTCGCTGGAAGGCAAGCCGGGAGAACCCAAGGCAAGGCCTCCCTATCCGGCTGTTAAGGGACTATGGGATAAGCCGACCAACATCAACAATGTGGAAACATGGGCCAACATACCCCTGATCATTAATAACGGAGCGGAGTTCCTTGCGGCAATCGGCACCGATAAAAGCAAAGGGACGAAGATTTTTTCCCTGGTCGGAAAGGTGAAAAACACGGGCCTGGTTGAAGTTCCAATGGGCATTACGCTGCGAGACATCATCTTTAAGGTGGGCGGCGGCATTCCCGGCGACAAGAAATTCAAGGCGGTGCAGACCGGCGGTCCCTCGGGCGGATGCATCCCGGAGCAGTACCTGGACATGGCAGTTGATTTTGATGAACTGACCAAAGTCGGCGCCATTATGGGTTCCGGCGGCATGATCGTGATGGATGAAGACACGTGCATGATCGATGTCGCCAAATATTTCCTGAATTTTCTCGCCGAGGAATCGTGCGGTAAATGCACTCCCTGCCGCGAAGGCATCCGGCAGATGCTGAAAATTCTGACCGGGATCAGTGAAGGACGGGGAAAAGAGGGAGACCTGGAGCTTCTGGCGACGCTGGCGGAGACCACGCGGGACGCATCCCTTTGCGCCCTGGGCGGAAGCGCTCCGAATCCTGTTTTGAGCACGATTCGGTATTTTAAAGACGAGTATGAGGCGCATATCCGCGAGAAACGCTGCCCGGCGTTTGTGTGCAAGGCGCTGGTTGCTTTCTATATCGATCCGGAAAAATGCAATGCCTGCATGATCTGCCTGCGAAAGTGTCCTGCAGAAGCCATCCTCGGAGGGAAAAATCAGATTCATGTGATCGATCAGGTTAAGTGCACGAAATGCGGAACGTGCTTTGAAGTGTGTCCTTCCCGTTTCGGCGCCGTGCAAAGGCTATCGGGAGTGCCCGTTCCGCCCTCTTTAGCTGAAGAAGCGCGAACTCTGGTTCGAAAGGGCTGAGCGATGGGCGAGATACGTTTGTGGATGGACGGCAGGGAAGTGACCGCATCGGAAGGGATGACCCTATTGGATGCCGCGCGAGGCGCGGGAATTCCTATCCCGACCCTGTGCAGCCATGAGAAGCTGGAACCCTATGGCGCATGCCGCATCTGCGTTGTGGAAGCGGAATCGTTCGGAAAAACGCGCCTCGTTGCCGCGTGTGTCTGTCCGGCGGAAAAAGACATGAAAGTGACCACGCGATCCGAGCGGGTGGATAAAGCCCGCAGAGTCATTCTGGAAGAAATGCTCGCGCACGCTCCGGACTCGGAAGAGATAAAGAAACTGGCGGCGGAATACGGCGCGGCCAGAGACTGCTTTGATAAGGAACCTTCTTTTTGCATCCTCTGCGGACTGTGTGTCCGATATTGCGCAGAGGTCAAGGGAAAGAATGCCATTGGCTTTGTGGACAGGGGGGCAAAGCGGGAAATAAGTTTTATTGCGGAGATAGCATCTAGAGAGTGCTGGAACTGCAAAGAGTGCTTCCCGCTTTGCCCTACCTCAGCACTGCAGGCCGCGTATGTCCTGACCGAGGCGCTCGCATTTCCGGGGAAAGCCAAAGGGCATTAACCGCGGACTTGTGCGGATCTTCAACGACTAGTCATCGAATGGGATCGGGGAGGTGATTTTCATCCCCGGTACGTCAAATTTCCCGAGCCGGCTCCAAAAATTTTGCTATACTTCGATTCTCCAAGTGTGCGCCCATAGCTCAGTTGGATAGAGCATCTGCCTTCTAAGCAGAGGGTCGCAGGTTCGAATCCTGCTGGGCGTACCACAAAACAACTTGTGACATCAGGCAAAATCAAAAAACTTCGCTAGGTTAACAAGGGGTTAACAAAAAGCAAGAGTTGATAGCCTTAAATTGCTGCAGTTTGCTTTGCTGGATCCGTTCAGGTGGATGTTCCGGGAACAACTGCGGCGTGCCGTGTCAAAGGCTTACTTGAGTAGGGTACCGTTATTCCTGATGCGTTTCGAGAGCAAGCCAACAATGATCATTGATGCTACGGCAGGGCCGGGAAGACCGGATTCGCCTAAAGCAAATATGACTCCAAGAAATAGCGTGAATATAATCAGGGAAAAAGCAATGCGGGCAATTGCTTTCATAAAAACCGGATTGAACCTGCGGGATATCTTACTCCAGGCGCAGTTGGTGAAACTCAAGGTTCATCGCGGCTGTCCTCGCAGCGTGCTGTAACCATCTGCCAGAATCGCAAGGACATCCATGCAGGTGCGTGACACTTTGTCCACAAGTCATAGGACCTCCGGCAAAGCCGGAGGCTTGATTATGTGAGCCCCCTCTGTGTCAATAATAGCGAGACACCTGACTCCCTTTAAATTAGAGTAGGG
>CAZLHW010000213.1:0-7002 GCA_964559085.1 uncultured Acidobacteriota bacterium
CGACCAGGCTCACGATATCGGCAACCAGTCCCGATATCACGGCATGCCGGGTCTTTTTGATGCCCACCGCCCCGAAATAAACAGCCAAAACGTAAAATGTTGTCTCCTTACTTCCATAGTCGGATGCAGCGAGGCGCCCGATAAACGAATCCGGCCCATGCACCTTCACAAGTTCGGACACAATTCCCAGAGAACCGCTCCCCGACAACGGACGCAGGATGGCCAAAGGCAGGATTTCCGCTGGAAAGCCGATGTGCCGGAGGGCAGGATCCAGCAAGCGCGCCAGGAGATCGATTCCACCCGCGCCCCGCAGCATTCCAACCGCCACAAGAATCGCCACCAGGTAGGGAATGATGCGGATCGCTGTCTGGAAGCCACCCTTAGCCCCTTCCACAAAGCTTTCGTATACCTTGACACCCTTTACAGCGCCATAGACAGGGACGGCCGCCAGGAATACCGGGATAGCCCAGATGGAAATGGCTCCAATAATGTTCTGAATCATGATGCTCCCCCTTTCCGGCCGCGGGATAGGGAAAAGAGCGGGAGCTTCTCCAGGAGCTTAACGGTGCTTACGCCTGCGATAAGAGCCGTACAACTGGCGGCAAGGGTCGCCCCGATAATGGCCGTCGGCTCTTTTGAACCGGCAGAAGCCAGAACGCCGATCATCGTCGCAGGAATCAGCTGCAAGCCGGCCGTATTGATTGTCAGAAACGTACACATGGCGTTCGTCGCCGTCCCCGGCTGTGTATTGAGTTTTTCGAGATCTTCCATGGCCTTGATGCCCAGCGGCGTGGCGGCGTTGCTCAGGCCGAGCATGTTGGCGGCGATATTCATGGTCATGCTGGCCATCGCCGGATGCCCGGGAGGTACATCCGGGAAAAGCTTTTTCAACAGTGGAGCAATAGCTTTCGCCGCGAGCGTCATCAAACCCGAGTCTTCGGCAATTTTCACGATGCCCAGCCAAAGCGCCATGACGCCAACCAGACCGATGGCTATGGTCACCGCCCCGCTCGCCGCATCAATGGCGGCTTTTGTAACATTTTCGATTTTGCCGTTGATTCCGCCCAAGACAATGGCAAGAATAACAATCGAGAGCCAGATGTAATTCATCATAGAACAATCTCCGTTGAACCATGGCCTCCACGTTTTTGAGACTAAAGCACGTTATCTTATCACCGGAATGGGAAATCTGACTATTCACCCCCCCGCGATTAAAAAAGGCGATACGATCGCTATTATTGCGCCCGCCAGTCCCATCGATAGCCGGGATGTGTTGGAGCGCGGAATCCGGTCTCTGGAGAGGATGGGATTCCGAGTGCGCTTTGAGGAACGCATCTTCGAATCGTCGCGCTATCTCGCCGGCAGCGATCGGGCGAGAGCCGATGAAATCGTGCGCGCCTTTACAGATCCTTCCATTCAAGCAATTATCGGTCTTCGAGGAGGCTATGGCTGCGCAAGACTGATCCCCCTGATTAAAACCGGCCGCTTGCGGCCGCACCACAAGATATTTATGGGCTTCAGCGATCTGACCACGCTCATGATGTTTTTCCGGAAACGTCTGGGCTGGATCAGCATTCATGGCCCGATGGCGACGTCGCCATCGCTGGCGGATATATCTCAGGATCAAGCCGAACACCTTTTTTCACTCCTGTCCGATCCGGGCTATCGCCCAAAGCTTCATTTCGAGCAGCTGGATTGCTGGAATCCGGGAGTGGCGGAGGGTGAATTGGTGGGCGGATGCCTTTCCATCATCACTACAAGTCTCGGGACCCGCTATGAAATCGACACGGACGGTAAAATATTATTTATTGAAGATTTAGGAGAACCCCCCTACAGACTTGACCGAATGCTTACGCACCTTCAGCTGGCCGGGAAATTCCGCTCGATTGCAGGTTTAATACTGGGAAGCTTTATCGATTGCGAACCAGGCAGGGGCGGCTACAAGGCCGGCGATGTGCTTCGCGACATGCTCTCAAGACTTCATGTGCCGGTCTTGGCCGGCTTCCCGCTCGGGCATGGAACCGAGAACTGGGCAGTTCCTTTCGGCGTCCGGGCACGCGTGGATGCCGACGCCCGGGTTTTGGAACTGCTTGAGCCCGCCGTCAGGCAGCCCGCCTAAACAGAGCAAAAAACCTGTTCTGTTTATTGGAGTTCTTTTTCGCGTTCGTTGCAGCTTGGCGGTTAAGCCGAATTTGCCGCCAGGAGGCAAAAAACACGGAGAAGCGCAGCCATCCTGCACAAGCGATTCAACTCCAGACCTTGTGAGACAAGATCTCTCTCCAACATTTCCCCTGATCAGACATATCTTTCAGGACCGCACGGTATGAGGCTGCGGGTTTAATTCAAAAATCAAACATATCTATTTTTAAATCAATACTTTAATTAAGCATGACATCTCTACCAGCCGCACCCGGTGTATTTCCGTGCCGGCATGCACTGCTTGCTCATAATAAAATCAATAATGGGCTTTACAGTCACCAAGAGAGTCTGCTACAGTTCGATTTCGGACTCCTCCCCTGTAGCGATTTCTGAGTCGTTGGTTCCTTATCTGTAGAATGCGAGAGCGACCTATGAGCCTACATGGTTCCATTAAAGAACGCCAAAACACTTTAGTTCAGATGTATCTCAAGCTGGAACAGAGATTTAGCGAAAACAATCTCATCCGCGAGTTGTGGAGCACCATGGCGCATGACGTTTCTCAGCAGATCCGCAGTCTGGATGCACTTCCGCAATCTTTCTGGAATCAATTAAAAAAGGACCCTGAAGGTTTGTCTGTTGAGGCTGCGGGGAGTGCTCCGCAGCAACCTGCGGATAGAAACGAGGCTTTATCCCTTCGACTCTGCTTTGAACAAGTGCTTCGCCTCGAAGAACCTACGATCCTGAAGATCTATGTTCCGCTGATACGGAGGCTCAGGGAAAATCTGACCGCTCCCGCCCTTGATTTTTATATCATGGTTAAAGCACATATAGCCAGAATCACAAGGGTTACACAGTCCTTTTCAGGAGATCCTGTCCTAATCCAGCGCTCGAATTCGCTACTGCAGGCATTCGAAAAAGAAGTTCAGGAGCCGCCTATCGAACTGAAAATTCCACATAAAGCGAAGACTCACGCAGTTCAGGTTCAACCGCATGATGAACCGGCGAAGAAAGCAAAAAAAGCCGTCGCCAAGCCTCATCCGCTGGGCCAGCGCAACAAGGTTCTTCGCACCCGCACAAAGCCTCTGGTAAAAAAGGTCGGCATCCAGCGCCGTCGCGCCCGCCGGTAAAAAAACATACTCGTTGCCGGCGAGGACACCCTAATGCCGGAGTAAAACAACTTTCCGGGGTGTTTTCTCCACTTCGGCTTTAAACCGAACTCGGAAGTTGAATACTGACAAGATCTTTATTTGAAATAATTTATTTGCGTATCGATTCTTCAGCTTTGGAATCCGGAATAAATCAACAAGGATTTCCGGAGGCAATCCCGCTTCTTCAACCAGGCCGCGAGACTCCTCGAATCGTGATTCACCGGGGTGGGAATCCAGGTTTTCAATGGCGGGGAGGAAACCCTGCCGTTCGGCAATACTGTCTCCTAAGATCCCACCGTATTTTGGAACCGCTTCTCGGATAGCGGCAGCCTGTCGCCGTCCGCGTTCTTCCTGCATCCGCCCAGGCTCCCCTGCAGCCGCAAAATTTTCATTGCAACTCCGGAGTCCGATGGATAAGACGTGGCGGGAGAATCGCGAGCTTTCCTGCATCCTCGAGGCGTCCAATCAGGGCCGGACATCTTTTGGTGCTGCGGGTTGATTTTTCGGAAGTCGGAACCCATACTCTATACTGATTGCACGTTTTCTAATATTTGCGCGCAATCGCAGGAGGTTTGCTTGCCTAATTACTCTGATACCAAATGGCCTAATCCCGACGAGTTGCGGAAGGACATGGAAGAGTTCTTCTCGCATAAATATGGAGACAAGATAAAACTGGGCGTGCTGAGCGCCGAACCTGCACAAGCGCGCACGGCGGACGAGGGAACGGATACCAAGAAGGCTCCGCTCAACCTTCAGTTTGAGTATCTTCCCCGTGACATTAAAAAATACCTGGACCGTTTCGTAGTCAAGCAGGATGCAGCAAAAAAGGTATTGGCTACAACAATTTGCGATCACTACAATCATATAAAGCGGTGCGCGGCGAAAGGCTCGTGCAAGGAATATTCCAAGCAGAACATCATCATGCTCGGCCCTACGGGCGTCGGGAAAACATATCTGGTGCGAACCATAGCCGACCTGATTGGCGTTCCATTTGTGAAAGCGGATGCCACCAAATTCTCCGAAACCGGATATGTCGGCGGCGATGTGGAAGATCTGGTGCGAGAGCTTGTGCATAAGGCGGACGGGGATGTGAGGCTTGCGGAATACGGCATCATTTACCTTGATGAGATAGACAAAATCGCGACTCCAAGCAATGTTCTGGGCCGGGACGTCAGCGGTGGCGGCGTGCAGCGCGGCCTGCTGAAGCTCATGGAGGAGACTGAGGTAAGCCTTCGCACGCCTTTCGATCTGACTTCCCAATTACAAGCCGCGATGGAATTTCAATCCAAGGGAAAAGTCAGCAGGTCGGTAATCAACACACGCCATATTCTGTTTATCGTAAGCGGCGCCTTTAACGGACTAGCGGATATTATTCGCCGACGGCTCGGCGCGAAAGCTATCGGGTTCAGCGCCGCGGGCCGATCCGCACCAAGGGATGAAGATTATTTCCAGTATGCTAAAAGCAATGATTTCATCGAATACGGCTTTGAATCCGAATTTGTGGGGCGGTTGCCCGTAGTCGTCAGCTGCCAGGAGTTGGGCGTCGACGATCTCTTTCAAATTCTGAAAAATTCCGAAGGCTCCATCATACGCCAGTACGTCAATGCCTTTGAGGCCTACGGAATCGAAATGATCCCAACAGACGCAGGACTCTATCGTATTGCCCAGAAAGCCTATGAAGACCACACCGGAGCGCGCAGCCTTGTCGGGGTGTGCGAGCGCACATTCCGCGAATACAAATACCACTTGCCGCACTCCGGAGTAAAACGCCTTGAACTGACGGAAAGACTGGTAAACCAGCCGGATGCCGTGCTTGAAGAAATTCTCAATGAGGCGAGAGCAAAGCAGCTGGAAGAGATGACGCGGGAATTCAGCGCAATTGCCGAAGAATGGTCCAAAAGGAACGGAATTCAAATTCATCTCCAGCCGGAAGCAGCTCGCCTGCTAAGCCAGAAGGCACTGGAAAGCGGCGACAGACTTGAAGACATATTCGGCGAGATCTTCAAAGACTACGAGCATGGTTTGAATCTGATCCGCAGAATGGAAGGCACGCAGCAGTTTGAGATTACCGAGGACGTCATCCGGGATCCACGAGCTGCTCTCGATCAGTGGATTCGTTCTTATTATGTCCGGAAGCAGTAGCAGTGGTTAGCCGTTCCCAAGCTGCAAACGATTGCTTCCTGCAAACCGCTTCCCCTGCCATGTCTCGCGGGCGGAGAGGCGTTGTTCTATAAAGCCGCGGATCTCGGCTTTGCTTTTTCCCCAGACCGGTCCAATCAGCCGATCTTTCGGAGCCGTGCCAAAAAGCCGCTCGATATAGATATCCGGACTCAGCCGTTCAAGAAAATCCACCACGAGCTCCGTATATTCCTCCAGTCCAAGCAGCGGAAACGGGCTGTCCCGATATTCTCTTTCCAAAACCGTATCCCGCACAACATGCAGGTGATGCAGCTTTAGAATGTTCACGCCATGGTCCGACAGGACTCCGGCGGCCTGCAGCATCTCCTCGCGCGTTTCCCAGGGGAAGCCAAGAATAAGGTGCGTGCAGAGCCAGATTCCCCGATCCCGCGTTTGCCGCATCGCGTTTACCCAACACTGAAAATCGTGCCCCCGGTTGATGCGCTTCAGTGTTGCATCGTGAATGGACTGGAGCCCATATTCCAGCGTTACGAAATGCGTGCGCGCCAGATTCGCCAGCCACGCAATCTTGGCTTCATCGATGCAGTCCGGCCTTGTCCCCAGCGAAATCCCGACAACGTCCGGGTGGTCGATTGCCGATTCGTAGAGCGGGATAAGGTCCCGGAGCGGTGCATGCGTATTGCTGAACGGCTGAAAATAGACGATAAATTTGCCGGCGCCGCTGTGTGCGCGCAGAAACCCGATGCCCTCCCGCACCTGTTCTGCAACAGACTTGAGGCGGTCTGCGCTTTTCGCCCGAAAGGAATCGTTATTACAGTAGGTGCAGCCGCCCGCCGCCACGGTGCCGTCGCGGTTCGGACAGCTGAATCCGGCATCCACGCTGACTTTGTAGACCCGGCACCCGAACTTCTCTTTGAGGAAGCGACCGTAGGGATTGTAGCGGGTTCGGGATTGGTCAACACCCATGTGTAGAAAATAGCACGATTCCGGGATGGGGATCCCTGTAAAAAGTTAGAGGCTTGGGGCCCTGGAGCCTTAGAGTTTACCCGCATCGAAAAACTCTAAGGCTCCAGGACTCTAAGCCTCCAAGGACATATTCTGTTCGGGGGGAAACCGGAAAATCATCGAGGTGAAAATGACGGAGGATGCAGTTCCTAATTCGTCATTCGTAATTTGTAATTCGCCGATCAATTCCTCACGGTTGTCGATCCGCGCATGTGCGGTGAGGACGATGCCGCTGGCGGGGTCACGGAGCGGCAGGGATTCGCCGCTTGCCTGGGGCGTGTTGTGCAGCAGCAGGTGCCCGAGCCCGATGGGGCCGTCCTGCCAGAGGGCAGAGCCATCGGGCCCCCAATAGGCCATGCTGTCGCGCATGGCTTCGAGGGACTCGCGAGCCACAGGCTGCCCATCGAAGTTGAAGATGCCAAAGATACCGCTCATCGTCGTTCGCCTTTCTGTGGAATGGCTCGAAGATAATAAGTCAAACTGCCAAGAGTGCAGGGACTGCAAAGATTCAAGAAACTTAGTTTAGTCTATTATCGTTTGCGTTTTTGTGTGATTTTTTTCCACATCAATC
>CAZLHW010000214.1:0-6989 GCA_964559085.1 uncultured Acidobacteriota bacterium
CGAGATCCACATGTTCGAGGGGTGTGAAATCAAATTCAGGCGCTTTTCCCCAACGCCGGATTTCGCGGTTCACCGTTTCATCGCACCCGACCGGAACCGATTCGTGAGGCAGATTGGGTATGTTGTGAAGCAGATCTTTCAAACGCTCTTCCACGAGACGGGCTTCTTCTTCCAGTGATTTGATCTCACCGGATATTGCCTTGACCTTCGCCTGCTGTTCGGAGGTATCGGTCCCGGCTTTTCTTAACTTCCCGATGGCTTCGGAGGCATCGTTGCGCTGCCGGCGAAGTTCCTCGCTCCGGAGCGTGATCGCCTTCAGCTCGGCATCGGCGGCAATGAGCGCATCCAGAGGGTAGTTTCCTCCTCTGGATGACAATCTTTCCCGAACAAAATCGAGATTTTCCCGAACAAAATTCTTATCCAGCATGGAAGATCCTTCCCGGTTGCATGTTGTCGGAAACGCCCGCTGAATCGGCGGAAGGCGCCGGAATTCTCGCGGCCGATCGAATTCTATCATTGACTTTGAGAGATGCCATTGTTTCAATCACCATTTTGGGCTGATTCAAAATATATCAAAAACCCGACTATCATCCAGGAAAGATATATATGTCGAAAATACGAAAAGCCCTTTTTCCCGCCGCCGGCCTCGGCACACGATTTCTTCCTGCTACGAAAGCACAGCCGAAGGAAATGCTTCCGCTTGTGGATAAGCCCATCATCCAATATGCGGTGGAAGAAGCTGTGAATTCGGGCCTGGATAATCTCGTCATCATAACGGGTCGGGGTAAAAATGCCATCGAGGATCATTTTGATGTTTCCTATGAGCTTGAAAAAATTCTGGAAGAGCGCGGGAAGTCCGACCAGCTGAATCTGGTGCGCGCGGTTTCCGAAATGGTGCATATCGCTTACGTCCGGCAGAAAGAGGCTCTGGGACTCGGACATGCGATTATGGTGGCGCGGGACCTCATGAACGACGAGCCCTTTGCCGTTCTTCTCGGAGATGATGTAATCGAGGCTGAAGTGCCCTGCATTCGGCAGATGATGGATATCTACGACACGTATCAGGCCAGCATTGTGGCGCTGATGGAAGTTCCGATCGAGGAAACGAGCCGATACGGCGTCGTCAAGGCGAAAGCTTTGCCCGAAGGCGACGGGAGGCTGTTTGAGGTTCTCGATATGGTTGAAAAACCGCCGACGTCGGAAGCGCCTTCCAACCTCGCTATCATCGGCCGATACATCCTTACTCCTTTTGTTTTTAAAGCCCTTGAGGAGACTGGAGCGGGACGAGGAGGTGAAATTCAGCTGACCGACGGCCTCCGGCGCATGCTGGGAAGGCAGCGGATTCTTGCCTATAAATTCCGCGGTAAAAGGCATGATGCGGGCGACAAGCTTGGATTTTTAAAAGCAACGGTTGAGTTTGCTTTGAGGAATGAAGAGCTGGGACCCGCGTTCCGTTCTTACCTGAAATCCCTGAACCTGTAGAATTCTTGGCAGACGAAACCGAATACTTTGCAAGGTTGGCGAGCATCAGTATGGAATCCTAATATTTGCGAGGCCTTATGAGAGTACTGGTAATTGGCTCCGGCGGAAGAGAACATACCATTGCATGGAAACTTGCCCAAAGTCCGCGCGTCCAGTCGATAATCTGCGCTCCGGGAAATGCCGGCATGGAGCGTATCGCGAGGAATGTGCCGATCCCGCCTGCGGATTTTGCCGCGATATCGGATCTCGTGCGCAGGGAGCGGATCGACTATGTTGTTATAGGCCCCGAGGCTCCCCTTTCGGCCGGCCTGGCGGATCACCTGAAGGCCTGCGGCATCCCCGTGGTCGGCCCCACGCAGCAAGCGGCACGGCTGGAATCCAGCAAAGTGTTTTCCAAGGATTTTATGTCTCGACATAACGTTCCCACCGCCCGCTATTCCACTTATCAGGACCCCAAGTCGGCAATTGCCTTCCTCGAATCTTCGGAAGCCTCCTTCCCGATAGTTGTAAAGGCGGATGGACTTGCGGCGGGGAAGGGCGTTGTCGTTGCACGCAATCTTGCTGAAGCCCGCGATGCGGTTCTGCGCATGATGGTTGAAAAGGAGTTCGGGGCGTCCGGCGACCGGATTCTCATCGAGGAATGCCTGAAGGGAGTGGAAGCGTCCTACATCGTGTTCACCGACGGGGATACGATCGTTCCGGCCGTTGCGGCTCGGGATCATAAGGCTGTTTTTGATAATGACGAAGGCCCGAATACCGGAGGCATGGGCGCGTATTCAACAGACAACATACTTGGTCCGGAACTTGAGCGTGAAGTTCTGCAGCGCGTGATTCGCCCGGTTATCGAAGGAATGAAAAGCGAAGGGAATCCTTTCCAGGGAATTCTCTACGCAGGCCTGATGCTGACGGACCGCGGCGTGCAGGTGCTTGAGTTCAATGTCCGGATGGGAGATCCTGAATGTCAGGTCATTCTCCCGAGGCTGAAGAGCGATTTTTCAGATTTGTGTGAAGCCCTTTGCCAGGGTCGCTTGCAGGAGTACATAGCAGTGTGTAGCAGCGATGCCGCTGTCTGCGTGGTGCTGGCATCCGGCGGCTACCCCGGACCCTATGCAAAAGGCAAGGTAATTTCCGGACTCGGAATGGCGGAAGAAAATCAGCGCATAGCGATTTTTCATGCGGGAACCCGGAAAGAGGGGGAGCAGTTCCTCACGGATGGCGGCCGCGTCCTCGGGGTGACGGCTATGGAGAAGGACCTGGCTTCCGCCATGATGCTGGCTTACGAGGCCGTGAACAAGATCCACTTTGACGGCATGCATTATCGCCGGGACATCGGCGCAAAAGGCTTGGCGCCTGCCGGGCAGACATCCGTTTGATTCCATGGAGGATATCCAATGGCGCAACCGAAAGTAGCCATCGTTTTAGGAAGCGATTCCGATTATCCCGTTATTCAGGACATGCTCAAAATCCTGAAGGATTTCGACATTGAACATGAACTGATCGTATCCAGTGCGCACCGCTCACCGGAGAGAACGCAGCGCTATGCGGCCACGATGGAAGAGCGTGGAATTCAGGTGGTGATAGCGTGCGCCGGCGCTGCCGCACACCTTGCCGGCGTGATCGCCTCCCACACGATCCTTCCCGTGATAGGGGTTCCGATAGATTCGTCGCCGCTGCGGGGACTGGATGCGCTGCTTTCCACATCCATGATGCCGTCCGGCATTCCGGTGGCAACGATGGGCATCGGTAAAATGGGAGCCGGCAACGCCGCTATTCTGGCTGCGCAGATCCTCGCCCGAAGCAATGAGGAGCTTGCAGAGCGGATTCGCAAGTATAAGCGGCGGCTGGCCGAACGTGTGGAGCAGGCCGACAGTGATTTGCGGAAAGCCCGGGAAGGCTAAATTTTTCATATTGACGTTCGGTTGTCGATGCAATCAGGCCGACAGCGCGGCTATCCGCGGAGGGCTTTGCTTACGGTCGATGTCGGAAACCGCCAGCCCCAGGGAGGCCGACCTGATTGTGGTGAATACCTGCACCGTCACGCAACGATCGGATCAGCAGGTCCGCCAAGCTATCCGGCGGCTGCATCGGGAAAATCCGACAGCCCGCGTCATTGTGACAGGATGCTACGCAGAGCGGGATCCTGCAACTCTGGCGGCCATGGAAGGCGTCAGCCTGGTTGTGGGAAACGTGGATAAGGAGCGGCTGCCGGAAATCGTTGAATCCCATGCGCCGGAATCGCAGGGCAAAATCGTTCACACGCCTCTGGAAGAAAGCCGCGATTATCTCTTGCCTCCCACGGCTCAGACCGGGGGGAAGACGCGTCCTCTCGTCAAACTCCAGGACGGATGCGATGCGCATTGTTCGTACTGCATTGTCCCAAAGGTGCGCGGGCCGGGGCGCAGCGCCCGGGTGGAGGATGTGCTCCTCGAAATCCGTTCTCTGGTTGACCGGGGATTCCAGGAAATTGTCCTGACGGGTGTGCATCTTGGCGCCTACGGCCTGAGAGTCAAGGGGCATGAGCGGCTGACAGGATTGCTCCGTCAGGTTGTCAGAATCCCGGGGCTTGGGAGGATTCGACTCAGCAGCATTGAGCCGATGCACTTCGATGAGGATTTGATTCGCCTCGTTGTTGACAACCCCGTGATCGCCCGACACTTCCATATTCCTTTGCAAAGCGGCAGCGACCGGATCCTCCGGCTTATGCGGCGGCCGTATACTGCGGCTGGATTCCGTGAATTGCTGGAACGAATCCAGAACAAGTTGCCGGATGTCGGAATCGGTACGGACGTTCTGGTAGGGTTTCCCGGTGAAACGGATCAGGATTTTGCGGAAACCTGCGACCTCATCCAGGCGTCGCCTTTATCCTACCTGCATGTGTTTCCATTTTCGCCCCGGGAAGGTACGGCTGCCTGGTCCATGGCAGGACGACTGCAATCTCACGTAATGAAACAGCGTCTGCATACGCTTCTGGAAATGTCAAACTCGAAGAACCTTCTCTTTCGCCGCAGGTTCCTCGGACAGGTTCTTCCGGCGATCACTCTTTCCCGGGAAGAACAGCTTGGGACCTCGCTGGCTCTCACCGGCAATTATATTCATGCGCGTGTTTGCGGGCTTTCGGAACCGCCGAACCGCCTGGTGAATATCCGCATCGAGGAAGTTCGCCCTGAGACGACTTTCGCCGTTGTCGTATAGGCCGCAGCTTCAGCCCTGTTTCTGAAATATCCCCCTAAAAAACTTGAGGGCATTGAGTGATTTGGGTCACAAATCCATACAATTTTCCGGTCGATTAGGCTTGTCGGGAGCGTTCAAACACAATGCTATTGCCTTCTATTCTGCAGATTTTGTCTGGGGAACACGTCCAGTCGAAGGTTGTTAAAAGCGTTGAATCCGGCTTCAAGGCGGAAATGAAAGCTGCCGTGGATGAGAGGCTGAGAGCGGATGGGCGTGAAACGGAAAATGGCGGAAAGGCTGTGTTTCTAAAGCCTTTGGAATTGGAGCTCCCATTTCCTGAAAGACCTCCTGCCGGCCAGAGTCTCGAAGAACTGCTCCGCACCATCCATAAGTTTCAAAAACCGAATCCCAAGCGTGTGGTCGATGTCTTTGAGTGAGGCTGCCGCTCCAGTATCACCAGAGCGATAGCTGCATGGTCGGAGTGCGATAGGCTAAGGTGCACTTTGTCGGCGCCCATGGAAGCGCTAAGACGCTGTGCTTCCCCGTGCAGAACCAGAACGGGTGCTCCCAGGTGTTCCCGCCGGACCTCTGCATCCAGCCAGGTTACTCCTTGAGCCCAGCCGGTTCCCAGGGCTTTAAACAAGGCCTCTTTGGCGGCAAACCGGGCGGCATAATGGGGAGCCGGGTCGCGGTGTCCGGCGCAGAATTGCTGCTCTTCAGGTGTAAAGACCCTTTGCAGAAACCGATCCTTCGATCGTTCGAGGGCATGGCGCAATCGCGCTATTTCTATAATGTCTACTCCAATGCCGAGTATCATCGACTTTCCTCAACCCCGGTTGACATTGAACGTGGGCACCCCTCAATATTGGCTGCATGAATTGTCAAGATTTTCTCCTCCGGGAATACCAGGGCATTTCTTACTATTCCTGTCAAGCCTTGGAAAGCGTGCCCTTTCTGCGACATGGCTTTTCTACGCGCCGCGTCGAAGCGCCATCTGCTGCAAAGGGACACCCGCTCAATTTTGAAAATTCGGCGGGAGACCGCACTGAACGGACCAGCGAGTGCCGTTGCCGCTTTCTGGATGCTCTGCAACTCGGTGATGCGCATCTCATCACGCTGAAACAGGTGCATTCCAATCGGGTTCATATAATAAAAGATATTTATAACCAAGGGAATCCATCTGAAGGAGACGCACTTGCAACCCGGCTTGATAATGTTGCCCTTTCCGTCCGAGTTGCGGATTGCCTGCCTGTCCTGATTGCGGATCCTGTTAGGAAGGCCGTTGCGGCCGTCCACTCAGGATGGAGGGGGACACTATTGGAGATACTTCCCCGGACAGTCCGGGAAATGGAGAAGGCATTTTCCAGTGATCCATCGACACTCCTCGTTGCTGTTGGTCCCGGAATACGGTCCTGCTGTTTTGAAGTTGGGCAGGAAGTGGCGGATCTCTTTGAAAAACCGTATCCTGGATGCTGTTCGCGCACCGATCGTCCCGGAAAATATCACCTGGATCTCGGTCAGATCCTGGACACCCAGCTAAATTCGGCCGGAGTGTTGCGAGAGCATCGCTATGATATGGCTGCCTGCACTCGATGCAATCCATACGAGTTTTATTCCTATCGCAGAGAAGGTTCGGCTGCGGGCAGAATGCTGGCCATAATCGGCTTCAACAAACCGGACACCCATTAATACTCCAATATCGATGCTCTTTGCCGTCTTTGATTCGCGACTTCATGCGAAGGAACATGCTGCCATTGTCTGCAATTCACAGGTTTTGGTGGCGCCTATTTTGTTGTTCTCTGCCGGCTAGCATGCCGCAGGCGGCCGAGACGTCTTCTCCACGCGGGCGCCGGATATTTACGGTGATGTGGTGGTCGGTCAATATTTCCTGGAAGGCGAGTACACGAGCCGGCGGTGAGGGCTTCATCGGGATCAGCGGGTCCGCATTCAGCGGGATCAGGTTCACTTTCTTTCGTATCCCCTGAAGAAGCTTCGCCAGGCGGCGCGTGTCTTCGGGCGAGTCATTGATATTTTCAATCAGCACATACTCAAATGTGATCCGTCTTCGCTGCTCAAGCGGATAACTTCTGCAGGCTTTGAGAAGGGCTGCAATATTCCACTTTTTATTGATCGGCATCAGGAAGTCGCGAACACTATCCGTCGTGGCATTGAGCGATATCGCAAGGTTTGGAGGCTTAATTTCCCCGGCCAGGGCCTCGCGAGCGAGGCGTTGAATGCCCGGCACAATCCCCGAAGTGGACAACGTAATGCGGCGCGGAGATATCGACATGCCGTCTGCCTCCGACATCAGGCGCACCGCATGCCACACATTCTCA
>CAZLHW010000215.1:0-4775 GCA_964559085.1 uncultured Acidobacteriota bacterium
ATCCGGTCTACGCGAAAGACAACGAGAAACTTGGATGTGCTTTCATACTTGCCTTGCACTTCCGGATAGCTTTTCCTGCGAATCGAGTCGATCGCGGGGCTGTCTTTCTCTTCGCGTATCTTTGTCAGATAAAGACGCTTGCCTGAATATCCGGGGCCATCTTCCTTGAATAGGTAGCAGGCATGGGGGTTTTGCTGCAGATTGGCATGCGTCAAGCGATCTGCCATGATAAAAGCGACTTCCTGCTCGCCGAACACATGCGGTCTTGCGTAGACAGCGGCATTCGCCTTCCCGGCTGCATCCGCCGTCGAGAGAACTCCAAGCCCTTTTCTCTTTTCGAAATAGTCGCCCAGATTCATGCAGTGCCTGCCTTTCTTTAATTATTGCTATTGAACGCCATCCCCTTTGAGCCGCATCAGCTCCTCCTCCACTTGTTTGAGGCGCCTTAGATTTTCAATCGTCTCCACATTCTGTGTCACCCGGCAGTAGAACTCTTCCGCACCAAAAGGTTTGCTTATGAAATCATTGGCCCCGTTTTTGAGAAATCGGGCGGATAGCCCCACCTCGCCGCTCGAGGAAATTCCGATGACGGCGATTTCGTTTTTGTCGTACTTCTCACGAATGGCTTGAACCAGGGCGAAGCCGTCCATTCTCGGCATTTCATAATCGGTTATCACGAGGCTGATATCCGGATTGTCGTGCAAACGCCTCAAGGCTTCCTCGCCGTCTCCGGCCTGGATCACCGTGTATTGATGCAGCTCGAGAAGATTGCATATCTTCGTCCGGAAAGTGATGGAATCATCCGAAACCAGTATTTTGATGGATCGGTTGGAATGAATGCGTCGGATGAGCGAAACAAGGTACTGGACATCCTGCTTCCCTCTTTTATAGATATAATCGACAATATCCTTGGTCCAGATCGCTTCGCGGGTTTTATTGTCGAACTCGGCGGTGAAAACAATGGAGGGGATGGATTTGGACCGCACCAGATCGACGATCTTCCCGGAGGGTGCATCGGGAAGGTTCAGGTCCAGCACCGCGACAAAAAAGTTGTCTTCGCTGAAAAAGTTCTCTTCTTCAAGGTCGGTCAACAACTTGCGGGTTTCTTCATAGCTTTTGGTCAGGGCAACCGTCATCCCGAGTTTTGTTTCTATTTCTTTTCGGACCAGATTGCCAAACACCGTGCTGTCTTCGACCACCAGAATTCGCGACACCGCAGTCTCCCGGATTGAAATTTTTGGAAGATCTCAATCATAATGCGCCCTGCCCGGAAACGCTCCCTGGATCAAGTGTATGGGAAGGCGCCGCTTTCTGCAACGTTACGATTCTTCGGGATTCGTTTACCAATACGGTTGCTTCAGCGCTTGAGGCAACCATAAGCGGATTTGGGGATTTGAAACCGGCGCTTTTCTGTTCGAATCTCATGGCCCCAGCGATTGAGGCCAGGAACATGCCGGGGGGACTTCTCCATAGCGCCGTGCTCCAAAGTCGGCTGCGGGAATTCCGGCGGATCCGCGTGTCTTTTCTTGCTGACATCGGGCTTTCCTGATGCAAAGCACCATAAAAGCTACGGGAGGCGCCGCCACTCGCCTCCCGGTTTTCCGCCGGCTCCTGTCTGTTATGGATGCGTCCCAAAACGCAATAGTCTGTGTATTCTCATGGCCCGCTTGCTTTCGCCGTCAAAAAAATGCGGGCAATTCGCGAACAGCAAAAACGGCCCGTCACTTAGATTGCTCTAAAGGATTTTCGCGAGGCTTATAGTGTGTATCAAAGCGGTTCGGCATACGGCCGTCGGCTGTGATATAGCGCCGCTTGATGAGCCATTTGCCGTTTTGCTTGACCAGCTCGGTGTCCTCGCGGCCCTGCTCGACGATCTGGGGCAGTTTGCCGATCCCCTCGTTCATCACGCCGGTCCAAATCAAATGTGCCGTGGCCCTGTTGCCGTTGATCTTGATGATTGGGTTGTTAAGCAGCATATGCATGCGGCGATTCGGCGACGGCGAGGGTTCCTTCGGGGCCGGATCCGCGGCCTGATACAGCTTGCCGATTTCTGCGCGCCCTTTGGCAACCGTGCCATCCACATCCAGCAGGGCGTCTTCCGTGAAATATTCACTCAGCTCATGGGCGTTACTCCGCGAAAGATCATAGTAATAGCGCGTCAGGAGATCCTCGATCTGGATCCGATCGAGCAGGGTTTCCATGGAAACCTGCTGCGCGCAGGCGGGCCGCGCCAAAGACAGGAGCAGGATCGCGGCGCCGGCGGCTATTGCATGAATGTGGACCTTCCCAATGATTTGAAGCGTATTCCTGGTCATGGTGTATCCTCCCCCAATTGCTTCGAGTTCTTAATCCAAGGAACGAGTTTGAGGTATTTGCCTATGTGTCCGGAATGGACCCTTTGAGGAATGGTCGGGGCGAGAGGATTCGAACCTCCGACCTTGCGGTCCCGAACCGCACGCGCTACCAAACTGCGCTACGCCCCGCCAAAGAACGCCAAATCCTAGCGCAAATCTCCCGCTCGTTCAAGGATCATCCGGGGGGTGAAACGCAATAAAGTCGGCCGGCAGGGATTTATCAACCCGAATTATCGCAGCGAAAAGAGCGTGTTGGGTTCCTGTAAAAGCGACTGGATGGCCGCATAATCGGTCTGATCGCGCTGCAGGGGCGTGATCGAAACCCAGTGATTCAGGATAGCCTGGTGATCCGAAATGTAATCCATTTTCGGATTCCCCGGTTTTGTAACCGGAATGCCGCCGTAGTCTGTATTGCGGTCCAGCGAATTAAAATGGGGGACGTGTTCGGCGCAGCCCTGCCGTGTGATCCGTACACCCTTTATCTTGCGCACCGGGATATTGATGTTCAGGCAAAGCTCCCCGCTCAATCCGTTGCGTAAAAGGGATTCCACCATGCTCCGCGCATACTCCGCGCCATGCTTAAAGCGGATCGGCTTCTCGTCGTAAGCCTGCGAAATAGCAATGGAAGGAACGCCGTGCGCGGCCGCTTCCCGCGCCGCTGCGACGGTTCCGGAATACATAATGTCGTCACCCAGGTTCGCCCCGTGATTGATTCCCGATATTACCAGGTCCGGAGGCTGCACAAACAGATGCTTCAACGCATAAATCACGCAATCAGCCGGAGTCCCGTTGAGCACGTAACGATCGGGTTGGATTTCGGCCAGGCTAAGGCGGGTGTGCAGGGTCAGGCCGTGGCTGACGGCACTTCTTTCCTGGTCCGGCGCCACCACGACAAGATGGGCGAGATCTTTGAGGGCCGCTTCAAGGGTGAGGAGCCCTTCGGCTTCGATTCCGTCATCATTTGTAAGAAGGATTATTTTCACGATTTAAAAATATGGTCGGGACGAGTGGATTTGAACCACCGACCACACGCACCCCAAGCGTGTGCGCTACCAGGCTGCGCTACGTCCCGACCGCAGGATCGAACAGTATCATCCGCGGTTCAGCAAAGTCAATATGTTCTCAAGCTCTATCTTCACCTGCTTGATCCGCTCCGCCACTGCGGCGGGCGGGACCTTCAGTTCCGCGGATTCAGGAATCGTTGACTCCGAAAGGTCTCCCCCCGACTCCAGCCGTTTCCGGGCGCCCGCGATGGTAAATCCCTCCTCATAAAGCAGCTTCCGAATGCGCAGCAACAGCTCAATATCCTTCGGGCGGTAGGTACGCTGGCCCGTCTTGCTTTTAGGCGGAGAGAGAGCCGGAAATTCGCTTTCCCAAAAACGCAGGCCGTGCGCTTCCACTCCGCCAATCTCGCACCCCTCCCTGATTTTATAGTAAAGCTTCTTCGGAACAAACTGCATGGCAGTCAGACGGTTTTCAGATATTTTGACGGTTTAAATTTAATTGCATTCCTACCCGCAATAAGGACCGGTTCTCCGGTTTGAGGATTCACGCCCTTTTTGTCTCTGCGCTTCATGACACTAAAACAGCCGAATCCCGTAAGCAGTACCTTCTCGCCCCGGGCCAGCCGCCCCTTGATTATCTCGAGGATCAAATCGACAATTTTCTGGGAATCGGCGTAAGACAATCCCCCATGCGCTTCATATACTTTTTTGCTTATATCGTTTTTATTCATTTTTTCGCATCTTTGAGCTAGGAGTTTTTTGAGTTTTAAGCCGCTGCTGTATTCGAATCGGTGTTGCGAAAAAACCAAATCTTTCGCGCAATCGGTTCACCAAATATCTCTCTGTTGAAAAATGCAGTCGCTCGCGTCCCGCATTGAAAACCACAAAGGTAGGGGGGATCGAACGCGCCTGCGTAATATAGCGGATTCCGAGCCGGTGATTGGAATCCTGAGACGCAATTTCCTTCTCCAGTTCGGGAACGAACATGTTATTGAGCGTTCCGGTTGGAATCCGGATATGGCGGGCTTCATAAGCATTGCGAATGACTTCAAAAAGCCTGGACACACGCTGCCCCGTCAGCGCGGATACGCTCAGGATCGGCGCATAGGCCAGGTATTTCATCCGGCGGTGTATGGATTCTGTGAAGGCCTCCAGCGTGTGCGTATCCTTTTCAACCAAGTCCCACTTATTGAGGACAATGATCACGGAGCAGCCTGAATCGGCAGCATAGCCCCCGACGCCCGCATCCTGTTTGGTAACCCCCTCGCCGGCGTCCAGGAGAAGCAGAGCGACATCCGCGCGCGCAAGGCTTTTCTGCGCCATGACCACACTGACCTTTTCCGTCCTTCCTTCCGTTCTGCCCTTCCGCCGGATTCCAGCCGTATCGATGATGCGATACTTCAGCCCGTCCCGCACA
>CAZLHW010000215.1:4785-6989 GCA_964559085.1 uncultured Acidobacteriota bacterium
CACTCAGGGTAGCGTCGGAGTCCCGCGTTGAGCCGGGCACATCGGTCACAATTGACCGCTCAAACCCAAGGAGGCGATTTACCAGAGAGGACTTGCCGACATTGGGCCGCCCGACAACGGCCACCTTGATCTCTTCCTTAGCGTCCGCTTCCGGAGGTTCAGGGCCGCCTTGGGCGCGTTCCGCGATTGCATCCAGCAGGTCCGCGGTACCCAAGCCATGCTCCGCAGACAGCGCAAAGAGCCGCTCTGTGCCGAACTCGTAAAAAGGAGCGGCGTAAACCTCGTGATCCGGCACATCGATCTTGTTCACCACGGTCCAGATGGGCTTTCCCGTCCTTCGCATCAACGGCAGAAGCTGCTGATCCAGGGGCGTAATGCCCGCGCGGCCGTCCACCACCAGGAGCACAAGCTGCGATTCAGACAGCGCCGCTTCCACCTGTCTCAGAATTCTCTCCGGAATGACCTCGCGGGCATCCGGAATCATGCCGCCGGTATCGAGAAAAGAAATGGATTTGCCGTTCCATTCGACCGAACCATAGATGCGGTCGCGCGTGATCCCGGCTTCGTCGCCCACTATGGCCTTTCGAAAACCGCAGAGCCGGTTAAAAAGCGTGGATTTGCCGACATTCGGCCGGCCTACAATGGCTACCTGGTACATAGTGATATGAGATTCGAGATTAAGCGCCGAGCAGGGCATCTCCTGTTTTTACTTTCGCTCCGATGGTTTGCACCATGCTCCAAACAACGGGGCGGTTGAATTATTTCCGATCTTTCCGAAGATACAGCATATCATTCTTCACGGTCTCAAGTCCCAGGGAAGTCACGGTGTTTTTATGGAATTATGAGCGGGAATACAGAAGGATCGAGCCCGATTTCCAACGGCAGAGCTCCGGCGAGTTCTCCATCCACCTGAGCCTTCACCGTATCCGGGCCTTCGATTTTGACGGATCCTGATCGCACCCGGTGTATCCAGCTTCGCTCTATGGCTTTGCCGCACCACGCCAGGAAAAGGAACCGCGCCAGTTCAAGGCGGTTCTGCTTTTCCAAAACAAGTATATCCAGCAGCCCGTCGCCCATGTCGGCCTCCGGACAAAAAAGCAGCCCGCCGCCATAACGCTTCGCGTTGCAGGCAAGACAACTGGTCGCAAAAAATTCCCGTCCCTCGGCATGAACCCTGAATTCGGGAAAGGAGTAGCGCTGCAGGCATTCCAGTATCGCCATGGCATAGGCGGCCATGCCGAACCCGGCTTTAAGTCGGAGCCGAACCTGCGAAACCACATAGGCGTCGAACCCGACCCCCGCGACAAAAAGAAATCTCCGGGAATGGGAGGACTGCAGAACGCCCAGATCAACGCGACGCGTCGCGCGCCGGAGAGCGATATCCAGCGCTCGCGTCACTTTCAGCGGCAAACCCAATTCTCTCGCCAGGACATTCGCTGTACCGGCCGGAAGGACTGCAATTGGAAAGGGAGGGCGCGGCACATGCGAAGCCACTTCATTGACCGTACCGTCTCCTCCGCAAACGGCCAGCAGATCGGGAGGGTCCCGAAGAAGTTTCCTGGCAAGCAAGCCCGCGTCGCCATGGGCCCGCGTAGGGATCAATTCGACGTCCCAATCTTGGTGCGGCCACCGGTCGATGTAACGCCGCAGTGTTTTATAGGCCCGCCCGCCGCCGGCGACAGGATTGGCGATGACCGTAAGTTTCATCATAAATTCGCGATTGGAGGTTCGGCACTCAGAATGGGTAATCGCCTCTTGGCCGACATCGCCTCTCAAACCTAATTCCCGAGAGAGAGCAGAATTCCGCCGGTCGCTTCGAATATATTCAGCTTATTGGAAACGCTGCCTACTCTGTAACCGCGCATGTCAAACCGCAAACCCAAAGGCCCGATCAGTCTGGGAAACTTCAGTCCACCTCCGTAGTTGACGGCAAACCGGGTCCCCACCGGCATGTCATGATCCCCGTACTGATGAAGCACGCCAACGCCGGCCGTCAGATAGGGCACAACGCGCCCCGCGGGGATATTGAAAATTAGGTTGCTGTTGTAGACAAACCCGTTCGCGTCACGGATTTCCGAAATGTTGTGCGGATAGAGGTAATCGGAACTGAAGCCCAATGTGTGTTCGAGGCCGAACGCCGGAACGACAGTGGTGGCAAGACGCCATCCGTAGCCCGGGCTGCTAGCCCCCGAGGTCTTCCCCTC
>CAZLHW010000216.1:0-3547 GCA_964559085.1 uncultured Acidobacteriota bacterium
CCGTTATGGTGATGCCGAAGATGACCATAAACAAAGGCGCAAACCAGCGGGCGTAAAGATTGAAGCGCGGATTCCGATGCTGGTCCTGCCGAATGCATCCCTTCACAAAAATCCAATAAGCGATCAACCAGAGAACAACGCATGCAACCACACGCAAAGAGAAAAAGGGTATGTTCAGCCAGACCGCTTTGCCGCCAATAAAGGGATTTTTGAGGCTCTCCGGATCTGTCCACGGGTACAGCAGAGGGAGAGCAATCAAACCAAGCAGGGCCGCAGGCGCCATCAGGAGGATCAGGCCGGACAGCCTCTCGGGAATGCGCCGCAGCGGAATACTCCATCGCGCTCCGACAACATGCTCCAGAGCCACAAGAAAGAGGCACCCGAGACCAACTGTCAACAAGAACAGAAACCAGAGTATCCAGTTTGCCCAGAACCGCTCCCAACCCGCAATCAAGCCGGATCCGGCCGCGCCCGCAAGCCCGAGCACCGTTCCAATAATCAGTCTCTTATCAAAACCTGCGCTCACGAGCCCCCCAATAGAATTGACGATTGACGATTGACGATGGAAATAGTGTGCAAACTCTGCTCACAAATGGTTTTCAATTCGTCAATCGTCAATCATCAATCGAAAATCATTTAATGTCGCTTTCCTTTGCATTCAACGCGCGCTGCAGGACGCGGACATAGTGCACCGCCGCCCAGCGTTCGTTCTCATTCAGATCCGACACATAGGCAGGCATTGCATTTTTGCCCGCGGTGATTGTGTGATAGATCTTTCCGTCCTCCAGCGCCGTCATGCTCTTTGTAACAAGATTTGCCGGTTTTGCGCCGTAGGCGGCCGTCAATGTGAGCGCGCCGTCTCCAAGCATGCCGTGACACACCCGGCAGTAGTTGGCATAGGCCTGTTTGCCTTGCCTCAACACGCTTTCGGTTCGCGGCAAAGGATTCACGAGTTCCTTTGCTCCGTCTTCATTGGCGATCGTGTAAGGCGGCGATTCCCGCATGACTGTACCGGCGACAGGCATGCGCATACCGAAACGGTCGGGGAAAAACCCGCTGGATTGCTGCGGATCAAGCCGCCGCTGCTCCAGCATATGAACCATGGGCGGGAAGACAGGAAAAAGCTTGATCGCCCAGTAGGTGAGATAGCCGGCAGCCGCGCAGCTGACGGCGATTCCCGCAAGAACGGCTATCAATAACCTGGGGGAAGCGGGCCCGATCGGATCCGCAGCCGGGACGACCTCGATGGATTTTGCACCCGCGTTCCTGAGAACCGCCGCAGCCGCATCCACGTCGAGAGCGGCGCCGTCGGACTCGACCGAAAGCGCAAACGTATCCCGCGTGATCCGCGGCATCGACCTGGATTTGAGCATCGGGTGGCGGAAGAAGGGAAGGCGGTTCAAAAGCAGAAGCATGCCCAGCCCCGCCGTGAATGCGGCAAACAGAACCATCAGCTCAAAAACGATGGGAATAAAGGCTTCCCACGAAAAGTAGGGCTTTCCCGCCGTAACCTGCGGATAGTCTATGCTGCTCGTCCAAAGCTGGAGCGCCAGTCCCGAGACGGCCCCAATAATGCCCATCACCAAAACCATCCCGGTGATGGGAGATTTCCTCAGCCCGAGCGCTTTCTCGATTCCGTGTATGGGGTAGGGGGAATACGCATCCAGCCGCCCCGCCACTTTTTGCTTTACCTGCGGTATCGCCTGCATCAGCAGCTGCGGGCTGTCGAACAATCCAAGGACCGAGAAGGCTCTCTTATCATTCATGCGATACCTCCCGGCCATGCGGCTGCGCTTCGGGCAGAATCATCTTCATTTCCGTAGTCGCGATAACGGGCAGCACCCGTGCAAATAGAAGCACCAGAGTGAAGAATAACCCGAAGGAACCCAGAAGAATCCCAAAATCAACCCACGTCGGAATATAAAGGCGCCATGCGGACGGCATAAAATCCTGATGCAGCGAACTCACGATGATTACAAACCGCTCAAACCACATCCCGACCGTCACCGCAAGCGCAACAAAAATCATTCCGGCATAACTGCGACGAAACCAGCGCAGCCAAAGAAGCTGCGGGATTAGCACATTGCAGGTGATCGTAAGCCATCCAGCCCACCAGTAGGTGCCCGCCATATACTGCAGAAAGGTATGGTGAATATACGGATTCATGCTGTACCAGGCGGTGAACCCCTCGAGTAGATAGGCATATCCCATCAGGCAGGAACAGGTGAGGATGACTTTATTCATTACCTCCAGGTGGTATTCGGTGATGAGATGCTCCAGATGCATGGTAGTCCGCACAACAACCAGGGCCAGGACAACCATCGCAAATCCCGCGAAAACCGCCCCGGTGACAAAATACGGCGGGAAGATGGTCATATGCCAGCCCGGCATCAGCGATACCGCAAAGTCAAACGATACGACGCTGTGAACCGAGAGAACCAGGCCTGTCGCAAGCCCGGCAATGACAAGATAGGCCTTTTCATAATGCCGCCAGTGCGAGGCCGCCCCGCGCCAACCCATACTCAGTATGGAATACACAAGTTTTCGAATCTTGTTCGCGGCGCGATCCCGAAGCGAAGCCAGATCGGGAACGAGTCCCAGGTACCAGAAAAGCAGCGAGACAAGAAAATAGGTGTTGACGGCAAAGACATCCCAGATCAGGGGCGACCGGAAATTCGGCCACATGCCGCGCTGGTTCGGATACGGCATCAGCCAGAAGAAGATCCACGGCCGTCCAATATGGATCAGCGGGAACAGAGTCGCGCAGATCACGGCAAAGATCGTCATCGCTTCCGAGAAGCGGGAAATGGCGTTGCGCCATCTCGCCCTGAAGAGCAGCAGAATTGCGGAGATAAGCGTTCCGGCGTGGCCGATTCCAACCCAGAACACGAAATTGATGATATCGAACGCCCATGCAACCGGTATGTTGTTGCCCCAAACGCCGATGCCCGTTGCCATTGTATAGCCCATCGTCACCAGGCCGATCAGGAGCGCCGTCGATGTGATGGCAAAAGCAATGAACCAGGCCGGCGGAGGTTTGGTTACTACGTGGGCCAGTATTTGATCGTCCAGCGATCCGAAGCTCACCTTGCCATGGAGCACAGCAGGCGCCTGCAGCTGCTGAAGTGCCGGTTCTCCCGATGTCGGCGAACCTGTCGGTTTCATGCTTTGCCCTCTTCCACAGCGGGATTTGATATATCGGCCAGATAGGTCACGGATGGCTTGATGCCAAGTTCCTCCAGCAGCCGGTAATGCCTGTTCATTGTCGAGAGCGCGGCCACACGGCTGGAGGCATCCTTCAAGTCGCCGAATACTATCGCGCCCGCAGGGCACGCGGCGGCGCACGCCGGCTGGATTTCACCATCGCGAATCTTCCTGCCTTCAACTTTGGCCTTTTGCTTTGCATTTTGAATGCGCTGGACGCACAGGGTGCATTTTTCCATTACGCCGCGCGGACGAACGGTTACCTCGGGATTGAATATCAGCGTCTCCGGTTCCTTTTTTGCCGAAGTGTAATCAAAAAAATTAAAACGCCGCACTTTGAACG
>CAZLHW010000216.1:3557-6949 GCA_964559085.1 uncultured Acidobacteriota bacterium
GCGCGTTCCGACACAGCGGTTGTAAACCATTTGATTGAGACCATCGTCGCTGTGGGGCGTCGCATTCACCGGACAGACGATCTCGCAGGGGGCATTGTCGCAATGCTGACAGAACATGGGCAGGCATCGCACCCGGGGATTCCGCAGGTCTCCTTCATAATAGCGATCAATGCGCAACCAATGCATCTCTCTCCCCGCCAGCACCTGCTCGGGTCCTACCACGGGAATGTTGTTTTCAGACTGGCACGCAATCACACAGGCGCTGCAGCCGACGCAGGCCGACAGGTCAACAACCATGCCCCATTTATGATCTTTGAACTCCAGGTCGGGGATCAGCGACGCCGTGTGGTGATACCCTCCGTGCTTATCCTTTCCGTCGATCTTCCTGGAATATTCCGACAGAGTCCACGAGCGGGAAAGGTCTCTGCCGTCCATGAGGCTGTGTTCCTGGGTTCTGGGAATGCGCGGAGCTATGATCGGAACCTTGGGCATCGCGATTTGTACGGGGATAAGATAGGGCGAATCCGAATGGATATCCATCAGTGAATACGCATTGACGCCAATCCCTGCGGCGACCGACCCCGTCCGCCTGCCATACCCCAGCGCAAGTACGGCTACGCCGGAAGCCTGTCCCGGCTGAATCGCCACCGGACCATCCAGATGTCCCGAGTCCGTCAGAATGCTCTGCACCCGGCCGTCCGAAATTCCCGCCCGCGCGGCATCCTCCGTAGAAAGCAGGATCGGATTCAGCCACGTTACTTTCGTGACTGGATCGGGAAGCTCGTTAAGCCAGCCGTTATTGGCATAGCGGCCATCATACACGCCGGCGGCCGGCATCAGAATCAGCTCCATTTCATTGGTTGCAGCTGCGGCCGGATTCTTCGCGGACGCGCGCAACGCATCTGCGACGGCTGCCGGATTCATTTTGAGCGACGCACGCGTCGTGTGCGGGCGCCGGACGCCGCCGTCATGCAGGGCCGCATTCCAGAAAGCTTCAAACGGCACCGGGCTGTCGCCGGGATAAAGCGATGATTGCCAGGTCGCTTTGACGTAATCCAGGTAATGCCGCGCGGTCGTCTGCTTCATATCCCGCAGACACGCAAGGAACAAGTCTTCGGCCTGGCGTGTATTGTGAATGGCACCCATAACCGGCTGGCGAAGACTTGCAAAACCCGAACCGGAGTCAAAATCGCCCCACCCCTCAAGCCAGTGGTGTTCCGGCAACCGCCATTCACAGTCGAGTGCCGTTTCATCTTCATATAAACCGATTCGAAATGTTTTGGGAATTCCGGCAATGGCCTTCTTCCACAGGGCATTGTCCGGAAAGGCATAGGCTGGATTTGCATCCCAAAAAATTCCGGCGGCGAATTGGCCCCGAGCCGCTTCCGTCAGGAGCTCCTTCATTTGCAAATTGGTGAGCAGCTCCGCTTCAGACACTGCCGGTTTCATGTCGATCGTATTCCCCTCAGATTCCAGCATGCAATTCAGCAGATGGCACGCCAGGTGCGCTTCAGGGGCCAGGACAGAACCCGCAAGCACCATGGCCTTTTTCCTCGATCCCGCCAGATCCGCCGCCAGAGTCCTGAGCTGCGCGGGCTCTATGCCGGCAACGACGCAGACGGATTCAGGAGAAAAGTTCTTCAGGTCGCCGCGCTTCATGCCGGCAGGAAGAGGCAGCGAGTGGGTTTCGTTCAACAGACGGATTAAGGCAAATGCCAGCGCTGCCATTTTTGAAGGCCGAAGTGGCAATCGATGATCCGCGTTGACGCCGGTAAGCGACATGTTCCCCTCTACCACCCAGAGCCGGTTCATGGCTTCGGTCGGATTCTTTATGGAACGACGCGCTGCAAAAGCACGAATGTATGCGGGAGCCTGCGGATCAGTCCCCAGGAAATCGGATTGAAGCGAGAGGATCACGTCGGCCTTTTCCACGTGAAGCGCCGGGAGCAGCGCTTCCCCATAGAGAGCCCTTGCCGCGCTGATCTCCGCGTGCGGAGCGTACGGTTCCCAGGCAGCATGGCGCAGTCCGGGCACGGCGCGTTTCAGGTCTGCGAGCAGAGATCTCTGCGAAGGGGAAACGACGGCGCCCGTCAGCAGCAGCACGGATTTATTTAGAGACCCTGCCTCCGTGAGCGAACGGCTCAGCGCTTTCACGGCTTCCTCCCACGTAGCGGCAATTCCTTTTTGAGTAGGCGTTCGCAGCCGGTCCGGGTCGTAGAGGCTCAGCAAATCTCCTATGGCGCGCAGGCCGGCCGTTCCGCCATATTCGTCGTTTTCCGGGTTCCCTTCTATGTGAATAGGCCGCCCCTCGCGCGTCTTCACAAGAACACGGTGCGTGACCGGCCCTTCCTGGAAGGTGCTTGCATAATAGGCAGCGACTCCCGGAATACTCTCTCCAGGCCTTCTGGTATAGGGCACAATCGATCCCCGATCGATCTTGGAACACGAGGTGCCGAGCGCCAGCGCCGCGGATGCAGAAAGAAGACTGAGGAACCTTCGGCGGGAAATCGCATCAAGTCCTGCCATAAGGACGCCTTCAAAACTCCCGGAAGGCCGAAGTTCTCCGGAGCCTCTTTGATCGTTCATCATTTTCCTCTGCTTCCGCTATGGATCCGGGAATGCCGTGACTTAACGATGGCACGCATAGCATTGCTCCGATCCTTTGGAGATTCTGGAATCTGCAGGGAGCGCGGGCTTTGGATCGCGATGGCATCCCAGGCAGTTGCTCATGCGCATGGACATCTTCTGATACACAACATCCATGGTCTGCACTTCGCCATGACAGGTCTGGCAAAGCATGCCGGCGCTGACATGCGGCCTGTGATCAAAAAATACATGATCCGGCAGTGAGTGGATCCGTTTCCACTCCAGAGGCTTCCCTTCCGTATATACAGTTGCAAGATGCACAATTTCCGGCCTGTCTGTACGGGTCGCCTTATGACAGTTCATGCATTTTTCAGCGGATGGAATTCCGGCCTGGCGCGACTTTAAAACGCCGGCATGGCAATACTGACAGGGAATTCGAAGCGCGCCCGGATGAAGCTTGTGTGAAAAGGCAATGGGTTGCTTTGGCTGGTAGCCCGGCGCCAGCCGGTCCGGTTGCGTAAACCAGCCCACGCATAACACAGTGGCCAGCACCGCCAGAAATCCGGTCGGCAGTATGAATTTGGATAAGTTCAGCAGATCCCTGCCAGACTCACGCCATGAGTTCATCTGGAGCCATTCCCGAGGCAACACTACCCTTCGACAATTAATGAAGCAATTGTTCCATCATAAACAATGGCAAGTCAAGCCGCTGAGTCCCTGAATTCCTGCAGCGGCTCAGCGCAGCATTGGCCGGCCGCGAAGCTGCTTCAGATAGGATTGCCGGATGCACATCAGTTCGCTGTCAT
>CAZLHW010000217.1:0-6916 GCA_964559085.1 uncultured Acidobacteriota bacterium
AAATGTGATGGGGGTCCAGGTTTGTCAGGTTTCGCAATCACCGGCTGTCCTTGATTGTGATTGATCTGGCTGTCCTTGATTGGTCTTGTTTTTGCCTTGAGGTTTGAATGTTTCATATTTTAGGTAAATCAAGGGTGAATATTATCTCTTAACCAGTGAAGCCATCGGAGGGACGAAGGATCAGGTCGAATCGCGCCGTGCAGAGAGGACAAATAGGCGCTATGGAAATAAAACAGAGGGTGGCCGCTTACGCGCCTATCGACTATAATCCCTTTTTATCATAAGTCCACCGGCAATGGATGCTGCGTGGCGCTCATTTACTCATTTCTCCGGAGCCGACACGCCCCCCTTTTCTAAATCCATGAACCATCAAGAAACTCTTGAATATCTGGCCCGGAAGGGCAATGAGGTGCAGATGATGCACCTTGGTTTGCATCGCACCCGCGCCATGATGCAGGCGCTGGGAAATCCGCAGGACAAATACCCTGCAATCCATATTGCCGGCACCAACGGGAAGGGGAGCGTGGCCGCGATGTCGGAATCCATTCTGCGCCATGCAGGCCTGACGACGGGGCTCTATACCTCGCCCCACCTGGTCCGGGTCGAAGAACGCTTGAGAATTAATGGTCGTCCGGTTTCTCCCGGCCAATTTTCCTCTCTTGCAACTCGCATCCGGAAAACGGAGCTTGCACTGATGGATGAAAAGATTCTCGACCGCCCCTTGACGACGTTCGAGTTCCTTACCTGCTGTGCCTTTCTGCACTTCGCCAAAGAAAAAGTTGACATGGCAGTCTTCGAAGTGGGACTAGGCGGCAAACTGGATGCCACCAACATCATCCGTCCTATGGTCAGCGTCATTACCGGTATTTCACTGGATCATCAGAACTATCTGGGTCGCACTCTCAAAAAAATTGCCGGGGAAAAGGCGGGAATCATTAAAGAGAAGGTCCCGGTGATTTCGGGATGCAGCGCACCGGCGCCGCGCCGCGTAATTATAAATCAGGCGATAAAGGTCTGCGCCCCGCTGCTTGAAATCGGCAAAGACGCCGTCATTGAAAACGTTAGGGATCTGCGCGGACGTTTTTCATTCGATTTGCGCACGCCGCAGCGGGAATATAAAAACCTCCGTCTTTCCCTTGCCGGCGAGCATCAGACGCGGAATGCCGCGCTGGCGGTCTTGGCAGTCGAGGCGTTGAAAAACTTCCCCATAAAAATCAGAGACATTCGCGCGGGGCTGATCAATACCGGCTGGCCGGGAAGACTGGATACCTATTCGTCCAAGAGACGCACGCTGCTGGATGGAGCGCACAATCCCGAAGGGGCCCGGTTGTTGAAAGACTTCCTGATCCGGCAAAAAGAAAAGGAAATCCACATGGTCTTCGGCGCTGTGCGCGACAAAAACATTCGCGGCATGGGATCGGAGGTTTTCCCCCTTGCGACGAGCATTCATCTGACGCCGCTTCTGAATACCCGCACGGCCGATCCCGAAGACATTGCCGCGATGCACAAAGGCTGCCGCTCGCGGATGAAGCTTCATGGAAGCATGAAGGAAGCGCTCTATGCCGCATGGAAAGAGTGCTCTCCCTCAGGCCTGGTCGTCGTGACGGGATCTCTTTATCTGGTCGGAGAGTTGTTGCCCCTGGTGCAGGCCCACTGCAAAGTTTAAAGGCACTTCGAAGCGTCGAGCCCGGAGGCTGCGCAGTGGCCTCCGGGATTCGAAGAAGTTCGCAATTTATGCCTTGGCGGGCTTGGGCACCTTTTCCCAGTCCTTCAGAAAGCGCTCTAGTCCGAGATCCGTCAGCGGGTGCTGGAGGAGTTGTTCAAGCACTTTGTAAGGAATGGTGGCGACGTGCGCGCCCAGCAGCGCGGCCTCCCGGACATGCAGCGGATTGCGGCAGCTGGCGACCAGAATCTGGGTGTCGAAAGAGTAATTGGCGAATATCTGCACCAGATCCTGAATCAGGTCCATTCCAACTGTGCTGATGTCGTCCAGCCGGCCGACAAAGGGGGATACGTAGGTCGCCCCGAGCTTCGCCGCAATCAACGCCTGCATAGGGCTGAATACCAGGGTCACGTTCGTGCGGATCCCGTCTTTGGACAGCTGCTTGAGCGCCTTCATCCCTTCCTTGATCATGGGAATTTTTACAACGATGTTCTTGTGGAGCTTTGCCAGATCATACGCTTCGCGCAGGATTCCCGCCGCATCGGTGCTGACAACTTCCGCGCTGATCGGGCCGTCGACGATGCGGGTGATCTCGAGGATAATCTCCTTGAAATCGCGCCCTTCTTTGCTGACCAGCGACGGATGTGTTTTGACGCCGTCAATCAGGCCATAGTCCGCGGCATTCCGGATCTCATCATTGTTGGCCGTATCCATGAAAAATTTCATAAAACCCTCTCCTGTCGTTGTTCATTCAATATAAAGAACCAAGCCCGCGCATCCTGGAATCCGGGCGCTTTGTCTGCCCGCATCCGTCAACGCGCCTCAACTTCGGTCTCAACCAGAGCGCTCTCATTCCCATGCGTATCGACCGCCTGAATGGCGTAAGAATATTCTCCTGCCGGCAGGCTGTCCCGATGATTGAAAGCTGTGATCAGTTCCTTGTGAATCGGCACCCGCGCGGCCGAAGTCTTGTCCTGACGATAAATCCGATATCCGGCTACATCCGGTGAGGATGACGGAGCCCAAAGCAGAATAATACTGCCTTCTTGCCGGATGGCGTGAAAATTTTCCGGAGGCGACGGAGGAAACGTGTCGCGCGTTTCCACGGACAGAATCTCCGATGGAAGGCTTTCCGCGTAGGGATTCTGTGCGCTTCCGACCGTCCGGATTACATACCGATATGTTTTGTCAAATTCGAAGCTGCGATCCTCGAAAACGGTTCCCTGGACGAGGTCGGCGTGGATCGGCTCCGGCGAAAATTCTGCGGAGCCTTCCGCCTTGAATATTTTATATCCTGCAATTCGGGGCGGCTTCGAACCATCCATATTTTCAATGGGCGCGTTCCATTTCAGCCGGATGCATTTTTCTTCCAAAACCGCTGAAAGACCGGAAGGGGAGGGCGGAATGACAACAGGAGCGAAGGTGACCTTGTTGCTGAATCCGGCCGCCTGATTTTTTTTGTTCACGATGAGGCATGCTTTTTGCCGCGTTTGCGAATAGATCAAAGATAGGTCTTCCCCATCCAGTTTGTCCTGGATGTAGATACTGTCTCCCCGCACGTAATCGGCCAGCCGCGATGACGGAATGGACAGAATGCGTTCGGCGCGTGCAGCATATTCCGCATCAGGCAACGCCGCTGCCGCCAGGACCGCACTCCGGTCCCCGCTGAGACGATACACGTCAACCGATGCAAGCGTCGTGACAGTGGAACCGTCCGTGTTTTCGGTCGGCTTTGTGACTTTAAGCAGAATCGTATCGGCAAGCTGGTGGGCGGCAAGATCTGCCGCCGGCTTGGGAATGCGCACCTCCGGCGGGTGTGGCTCGCCGATCTTGGCGCAGCCTGTTGTCAGGGCAAGACAAATCAACAGTGCCAGGCCTATTCCCATCGTCTCTGTTCGATGTCCCTTTTTCATCAGAGAATATACCGGCTCAGATCCTTGTCCTGCACGATATTCGCCAGCTTCTGTCGGACATAGGCCGACGTAATCCGGATGGTTTTGGGTTTGCGCTGTTTCCCCTCGAACGATACATCTTCCAGGAGCGCTTCCACGATGGTGTGAAGGCGGCGGGCGCCGATATTTTCCATGCTGTCGTTGACCAGGCAGGCCAGCCGCGCGATCTCCCGTATCGCATCCTCCGTGAACTTCAGATGGAGTCCTTCGGTAGCCAGCAGCGCCGTATACTGCTTTATGAGGGCGTTTTTGGGTTCTTTGAGTATTCGAACGAAATCGTCTTCGTTCAGAGCGTTCATCTCCACCCGGATCGGGAATCTCCCCTGCAGTTCAGGAATAAGGTCCGTCGGCTTGGAGACATGAAAGGCGCCGGCGGCGATAAAAAGAATGTGGTCCGTACGCAGCATGCCGTAGCGGGTGCTGACGCTGGTGCCTTCCACGATGGGCAGAATGTCGCGCTGCACGCCTTCGCGGCTGACATCCGGGCCATGTCCGGATTCGCGGCCTGCGATTTTGTCGATTTCATCGAGGAAAATAATGCCGCTCTGCTCGACGCGGTCGAGAGCGAGTCGGGCGACTTGTTCCATGTCCACCAGCTTTTGCTCTTCTTCCTGCACAATGTAGTCGGCGGCCTCGACAACCGGCATTCGGCGTTTCTTTCCCTTGCCTTCCATCATGCCGGAAAGAAGGTCCTTCATATTGAACTGGATTTCCTCGAGGCTGGATCCTTCGAAAAACTGCAGAGACACCGGGTTCATCGGATGTTCGCGGACCTCCAATTCGACGATGCGCTGGTCGAGTTTGCCTGCGCGCAACTGCCGGCGGAGCTTCTCGCGTATCTGCTCGATGCGGGCGAGGTCGTTCCGGCTGCCCGTGCGGCTCCCTTCTCCCGGGATATTCTCAACGGTAGCCAAAAGCAGGTCGAGCAGCCGCTCCTCCGCGTTTTGTTCGGCCTTCTCTTCGATCTCGTTGATCTTTTCGGCCCGTACCATGTCCACCGCTATTTCAACAAGATCGCGTATCATCGATTCGACATCGCGCCCAACGTAGCCCACTTCCGTGAATTTGGTTGCCTCGATTTTCAGAAAGGGCGAGTTGGCTAGCCGAGCGAGCCGTCGGGCAATTTCCGTTTTTCCGACGCCCGTTGGCCCGATCATGATGATGTTTTTGGGCGCAACCTCCTGGGCCATTTCCTCGTCCAGCTTTTGCCGGCGGATGCGGTTGCGCAGGGCGATCGCCACGGCTTTTTTCGCAGCCTTCTGTCCGACAACATACCGGTCCAGCTGCTCGACGATTTCGCGGGGAGACATTTCATCCAGACCGCGTTGCTGTTTATTGCGGCGCATTGAATTTTGTGGCATGAATACTCGCTATTTGTCCGGGAGAAGGCCCGAACTCACCCGTCGGGACAGGCTGCCGCCCGCCCGCATTATTTTCCAAGCAACCCTATAAAACTTCGACAATGATCTCGCTGTTGGTATATACGCAGATCTCGCTGGCGATAGCCAGCGCTTCACGCGCTATTTTTGACGCGGGAAGCTTCGTGTGGCGCATCAGTGCGCGCGCCGCGGCAAGGGCGTAAACCCCGCCGGATCCTACCGCCAGGATCCCGTCGTCCGGCTCAATCACGTCTCCTGTCCCGGAGAGCAGATAGACCGATTTCCCGTCGGTGGCCAGCAGGAAGGCCTCCAGATGGCGCAGTGCGCGGTCGGTGCGCCATTCCTGCGCAAGTTCAACGGCGGCCCGGTTCAGGTTGCCCTGAAACTGTTCCAGCTTGTTTTCCAGCCTGGCAAACAGCGCAAACGCGTCGGCGGTCGCGCCGGCAAATCCGACCAAAACGCGGTCATTATAAACGCGCCGGATTTTGCGGGCATTCTGTTTGATAACCGTGTCTCCAAACGTCACCTGGCCGTCTCCGGCAATAACCGTCTGATTGCCTCTCCGGATCAGCAGGATTGTAGTGCCGTGAAATACTCTGTCATTCGCATTCATAACGGGGCAGTATAGACACCGCATGGAATGAGTGTCAAATTTAAGAAACGCCGGGATCTAAATTGCGTCCCTCTTGAGGCACAGGGCGGCGGACCCTTCGGATTCCTCCGCGCTGCCAAAAGAAGAACGGGAGATGGCCTTATGACGAAACGGCTTTATTACACGGATTCCTATCTGAAAGAGTTCTCCGGGACGGTGCTGGAGTGCAGGCGGATTGATAATAATCCGGCCGTCATTCTGGACCGGACCGCCTTTTATCCCGAATCGGGAGGCCAGCCCGCGGATTCCGGCGTGCTGCAGGGCGCCCGGGTTCTGAATGTTCTTGAAGACGACGCGGGCGAGATCCTGCATGTACTGGATCGCGAAATAGCCGCCGGCCCGGTTGCGGGCTCCATCGACTGGCCAAGGCGCTTCGATCATATGCAGCAGCATACCGGCCAGCACATTCTCTCACAGGCTTTTCTTCATGCGGCCAATGCTCCGACGCTTTCCTTTCATATGGGCGCCGAAACGTCGACCATAGACATCCAGCTGGCGCACCCCTCGGCCCGCCACATGCAGGAAGCCCAGACGCTGGCGACCCGCGTCGTTTTTGAAAATCGCCCGGTTCACATTCTGACAACCGACCGCGCGGGTCTTGGCGCGCTTGGCGTGCGCAAGGACTCCCAGCGCGACGGAGAAATACGCGTAATCGATATCGAAGGATGCGACCGGTCCCCCTGCGGCGGGACTCATGTCCGGAACACGGGAGAAATCGGACTCATTTTTGTACTGGGATTTGAACGCTATAAGGGCGGCACCCGTGTTGAATTCGCGGCCGGCGGCAGAGCGCTGCAAGTACTTCAGAAAGATCATGAGATTTTGAATCAGCTGGCCCGTCTTCATTCCGTAAGCCCCGAGGGACTTCCCGCTATGGCCGAGAAGCTCCTTCAGGAGCGCGTGTCCCTAAATCGCGAGAACGAACTTTTGCGCGACGGAATATTGGAGATGGAGGCTGCGGAGCTCATTCGGAACGGGGCGAAAACGGAGCATTCGCTGCGGATTTGCAGGGTGTTTACGGATAGAAAACTCGAAGCAATCAAAGCCCTCGCGATGAAACTGACGGCGAGGGACGGGGTCGTTGCAGTCCTTGGAATCGCCGACACATGCCAGATCGTGGTAAGCCGCAGCCGGAACCTTCAGGGCAACTGCGGCGAGGCTATAAAGAGGATTGCTTCCGAGCTGGGCGGGAAAGGCGGCGGGAGGCCGGAGATTGCTCAGGCCGGCGGGTTTTCACCGGATCGAAGCGGACCTGGCCTATTTCGACATT
>CAZLHW010000218.1:0-6882 GCA_964559085.1 uncultured Acidobacteriota bacterium
CGCACCGCAGGCTTCATTACCAAAAAGTTTGGCGGCGTATTGAGTGAAAAGCTTCCGCCGCTGGATCTGCTCCAGACTTTGCAATCTGCGGAAACGTGGGATCGGATCGGGAATCATTATGAGGCGCGCGAGTACGGAAAAGCGGTGCGCGAAATCATGGCTTTCGTGGACATCGCCAACCAGTATGTCAACGATCAGAAGCCTTGGGAACTGGCAAAGCGCGAAGAGCGGTCAGAGGAACTGCATCGGGTTTGCTCGATGTGCCTCAACCTCTTTCGTATCTTTACCATATACCTGAAACCCATTCTGCCGAAACTGGCGGGGGATGTGCAGAAATTTCTGAACCTTGAGGATTCGGAAATGGCCTGGGGCGAAATGCGGCCGCTCCTGGGGCGCCGCATCCATCCGTTCCAGCATCTCATGACAAGAATCGAATCCCGTCAGATTGACAGCCTGATTGAGGATAACAGGCAAACCATGGGAACGCCGCAGGCCGCGCAGTCGGCTGCTCCGGCAGGAAAATCAGGGAGCGCCGCCGACACGACACCGCAGGCAACGCCGCAGATAAGTATTGACGAGTTTAAAAAAATTGAACTGCGCGTTGCCAGAATAGAGCATGCGGAAATAGTTGAGGGATCGCAAAAGCTCCTTAAGCTATGCGTGTCTCTCGGGTCGGAGACGCGAACCGTTTTTGCAGGCATCAAGGAGGCTTACGATCCGTCAAGTCTTGCCGGCCGTCTTGTGGTGATGATTGCAAATCTGGCGCCGAGGAAAATGAAGTTCGGTGTGTCGGAAGGAATGGTTCTGGCCGCCGGAGATGGGAGCGGCATCTATCTTCTTGGAGTGGATACGGGCGCAAAGCCGGGCATGCTTATCTCGTGAAAGCCGAAATGGAAAGAAGGCCCCGGCCGCGCTGCGGCCGGGATCTTAGCCCTTTTTTTCCATCGTTTTGCCGAACGAGACATAGTCCCTAAGCGCATCGCGCGTAGAGGGGAAAGCCAGGCTGGACCATGGAATGTCTTCAATGCGAAATGCCCGAACCTCTTCACTTTCGAGCGTGGGACCTGCAGTGCCGCCAACCACGGTCGCGCAATAGGCTACCAGCACGATTCCGACGCTTGCATAGGAATAAACATTTAAGAGGCTGTCCAATCGGATATCGAGCAGCGTTTCCTCGCGCGTTTCCCTGATGGCGGCTTCAGGGACGCTTTCGCCGAGATCCACATAGCCGGCCGGAAATGTCCAGCAGCCGGAAGAGGGCTCAATGCTTCGGCGTACCAGCCAGATGCGGTCTTCCTGGCGCGGAATTGCTCCGGCAACGACCTTGGGATTCAGGTAATAAATGTAGCCGCAGCCGGAGCAAATCTTTCTCGTATGCTGCTCGATCTCGATGTAGCGGTCGATAAGAGCGCTTCCACAGCGCGGGCAAAAGTTTGCCCATTCCGCTTCGGGGGAGTGCTGGAGTTCTTTGTGCGTATGTCGTCCGGGTTGCATCAGTGTCTATAAAACTCGATTCCGCGCTTCCTCCCGTCGGGAGGAAGCGGATACCAAAATGCTTGCGCCGCCGCTAAGGATACGCAATTACAGGAAAAAAGATCTTGTTTCCTTTTGCGAAATCGACCGGGTCTGTTTTCCGGAAGATATTGCCTTTACGCGCGCCGACTTTTTAAGCTACCTCAAGTCCCCAAAGAGCATAGCACGGGTTGGAGAAAGACAGGACAGGATTCTTGGCTTCGTGATGGCGTATGTTGATTGCAGCGCCGGGGCGCATCTGATAACGCTGGATGTGATCCCCGAAGCCAGACAGCAGGGAATTGGAACCGCCCTGATGACCGCAATCCACCGGGAACTTCAGAAAACAGGCGTCAAAGCCGTCCTGTTGGAAGTAAGCGCGCGCAATATTCCGGCGCAGCGTCTTTATAAAAAGCTGGACTACAAATACCTGGAAACACTTGCAGGCTATTACCGCGGAAGGGAAGATGCGTATCGAATGGTTCGGATTCTCGGACACGCTCCCTAGGCTAACGGCGCGACTGCTTGGGATCAGTGTTTCGTCCCGTCAGAACTCTTTTGCGATATAGCCTTTGCGATGCGTCACCTTCAGCTTGATCGGCTTGCCTTTCGCGTCTGTAAGGCCGGTATTGACCTCTACGCGGATCGTGCGGAACTTCCCGTCCCTGTTCGTGTTGGTCGAGGCGTAGCCGATGCTGTACTGGCTCCGAAGCAGCTGTGAAATGTTGCTGAAGATGGACGGCAGTTCCGTTTGGAAGCGCGGGAAATAAGCGGCGCCGCCGGTAAATTCCGCGAAGGATCGAAGCCGGTTATCCGCCATCAGAAGATCGATGCTGGGCCTGTACCCCGCCGCCTCCATCCGCAGACGGAAATACTGACCGAGGCTGACAGCGTAAATAGAGGCGTTCGACTCCTTGCATTTATTGAGGGCCTCCTCATACGTGTGCCGGCTGAATGTGTCGAGGCCGGTGCTCAATAGTATGATGGCTACCTTGCCTTCTATTTCGTCGGTTCGATCCAGGGCATCGATAAGTGCATCGGAAAGATTGCTGTCATCGGAAACCGGGATGGTAAAGCGCCGCAGCGCCTGCTCGAGTTCCCGCCGATCCCGGGTGAAGTCGCAGAGAATCGTCGGGCGCATATCGTAACCGATGACGGCGACCCAATCCTCCTTGCGAAGGCTGTTTGCAAAAGTGTACATGCTGTTCCAGACATCGGTTATGAAATATTCAACATTTCTGCTGAATTCAACAAGAAGCACGGCAGTGATGCCGGCTTCAATGGGAGAAAAATTCGCAATCTCCTGCTTGACGTTATCTTCGTAGATGGTAAAGTTTTCAGGTTTTAAGCCTGTGAGAGCGTTGCCCTTGGTATCGGTTACGAGAACCTGAAGCGAAACCAGATCGACGGAAACTGAGATGGCGGATTGTCCTTTGATTACTTCCTGATCTTCCTGTTCTTCAGGTTTGGACTGCTGGTTCCGGCTCCTGTCCTGCGCAAGAGCCGGCTTCGACGAAAAGAGAGAAAGCCAATCACTGGGAAGAGTCGCGACCAGGGAGAAAATAAGGCTGAGCAACAACAAAATTCGTATGCGCTTGGCTGCGTTCATGAGGATGGCTCCAAGATCACGACGGAATGTGAAACTTTCTTGACGATCGACACGTCAAAATGGTAGCACATACCTACTGAGGTCACAAAGAAACGTCCTCAGACAAATTGAATTGACCTAATAATTCTCGGGTGCTAATAATCTTTATTGAATAACAAAGATTGGTCGTTTCGGTCTCCGGGAATGCTTTTATTGGAGGTAAACTGTGGGCTACTGTCCGGAATGCGAAGCCGTTATCGATGAAGAATTCGAGGATGTGGGTGAAATCATCACCTGTCCGGAATGCGGTGTTGAACTCGAGGTGATCTCTATTGATCCTGTGGAATTTGATCTTGCGCCGATCGATGATGAAGAAGATGACGATGAATTCGGCTACGATGAAACCGACGATGAAGAAGATTGGGATGATGACGATTCCTACGATGACGATGATGACGACGATGAGGATTTTTGATCTCCTTCAATTTTGAGACTGGTCCCTATTCTTTCCTACCGGCGCCGCAGGGAAATTGCTTCATTTACAAAAGGCAAGGCAGGTCTTTTGAGTGTTGCGGCACATCCGCTTGTTGATATTTGATCTTGATTATCTCGTCTTTGACTGTGCCCGGCTTAAAGCAACGGCACTAAGGCAGGGTCTTATCGCGTTGGCAGACCTCATTCCGCCGGATATGTCTTTGCCCGGGGTAGAGGCCGTCGAATCCGGCTTTCTCGAATACGGTCTGCGGTGGATTCAGACTCTTGAGATCGGACTGAATGAACAGAGTCTTGCCGATTTGGAGTGCGCCTACAGGCTGCAGGTGAGGCGCCTACTCGATTCAGGTTATGGCAGCGTCTTTCCCGGCCTAAGAGAATCCCTCACTCAGTATGAAAGCGCCGTAGTAGCGCTGGCTCTTGGGGCGGAAGCCGACCGCGAGTACCTTATCTCGGTCATGGAACGGCACCAGCTGGACGGATTTTTTCAGGTTGCCTTGTGTACTGAGGAGTTCGGAATAGGGGCAGCGGATGAGATGCTGATGGAGATCCTGCGGCAGGCGGAAGTGAATCCAAGCGAAGCCCTGGTGCTGGGGACGCGGACACCTACCTTCCATGCCGCCCGGGCGCTGGATATTCAATCCGTGGGCTGCGGGTGGGGACTTCGGCGGACGACGGGATTGCGCGAGGCTGATTATCAAGCACACTCCCTTGCTGAGTTGGCGGCTGTCATTGAAAAAGCCGACAGTCGCGCCCGTCGCTATTTTGAATAAAAGAAAAGAAGCAATCTCCGAGGAAGGCCGGCGCTCGCCCCTGCCCTGTGTGATACAATTTCTCCTATGACAATAGAAGAAAAAGAAAAAAAGCTTGAAGCAGTGCTGGAAAGCCTGGCTCCCGTAATTGTCGCATTCAGCGGGGGCGTGGACAGCACATACCTTGCCTATAAAGCACACAAGGTGCTGGGAGATCGAGCACTCGCTGTTACGGGAGAAAGCGCTTCGGTTTCCACACAGCAGCGCCGAATGATGGAAAAGGTTGTGCAGGAGATCGGCATCATGCACAGGATTGTGCATTCCAGGGAACTCGAGAAGCCGGAGTACAACCGTAATCCGTATGACCGTTGTTACTACTGCAAGGATGAGTTGTTTACCAAGCTGGAAAAGGTGGCCGAGGAATTTGGGGCAAAGGCTATACTGGACGGGCTGAACGCTGATGATCTCGGAGACTTCAGACCGGGGAGAAAGGCGGCAGAAGCACATCGGGTCCGAAGTCCGCTTATGGAAGTCGGCATGAATAAAGCTGAAATTCGGGAACTTTCGCGGCGCGCAGGGCTTCCGACGGCCGACCTTCCGGCGTCTGCCTGTCTTGCATCGCGTATCCCTTACGGGATTCCGATAACCGAAGAAAAGCTCCGGATCGTGGATCAGGGGGAAGAAGCATTAAAGGAAATGGGATTTCTGATTTTTAGAGTCCGTCATCATGAACAGCTCGCGCGTTTGCAATTTGGCCCCGAGGATCTGCGGAAAGCGCTGAATGCCGATATGGCGGCGCGTCTGACGGCCGCATTCAAGAAGCTTGGATATAAATATGTGACGCGCGATCTGGAAGGCTATCGAACCGGCTCTTCCAACGAGGTCCTGACGGAACAGGAGACGGGAAGATTCAAGGCATGAGTTGTATCCTTCATACGGCTGTGTTGGCTTCAAGCGTCTGCTGAATAATTTCTTTTACTTCCTCAATTTTAAAGGGCTTTGCCAGAAATAGGTTTCTATTATCTTCAAAAAAAGACCGGGTTTCGGCGCTGACCGTGTCGCCGGTGACAAAAATGACCCGGCTGGACAAATGAGGCTTGTGTTCTTTGATCCAGTAAAACAGATCCCTTCCGCTCATCTGCGGCATCTTAAAATCGGTGATAATCAGATCGTAGTCCTTCTCCTGCATTTTGTGCATAGCTGCCCGGCCATTGCTTGCCGTATCGACATGCATCGGCAGGGAGTGGAACACCTCTATAAAGAAATCCAGGATGTATTTTTCATCGTCCACTACAAGTATGTTTTTGCCGCGCACAAGCTTTTCAAACTGAAGCGCTTGGGGCAGCAATTCCGGAGCGATGCTTGTGTCGTCCTGCAGGTGTGCAATGATGGGCAGCTCGATGACGAAGGTAGCCCCTTCTCCCAAACGGCTGCGGGCATAAATATTCCCGCCGTGCTCCTTGATCATTCCGTAGGAAAGACTGAGCCCCAGTCCGGTGCCCTTGCCCACTTCCTTCGTGGTGAAAAAGGGATCAAAAATCCTTGTCAGATAATTCTCGGCGATTCCGGGGCCGTCATCCGCCACTTCGACTATGATGCGTGAATTCTGCGTGTTGGTGCGGGTGCGGATCGTCAAATGACCTCTGCCGTGTGCTTCCAACATGGCCTGTTCCGCATTGGTCAGAACATTCAGGAAAACCTGTTGCAACTGATGGGCGTCCGCGATAGTCTTTGGCAGATTCCTGTCCAGATCTCGGGTGATTTCTATGTTGTTTACCTGAAGCTCGTAGCTTCTCAGCTCGACCGTTTTTTCCAGGATATCATTGATGTCCGAAAGGGTTCTTTCAGGCTTCTGTTTGCGGGCAAACGACAGGAGATTCTGGACGATTTTCTGGCAGCGCAGTGCAAGGTTATTGATCTTCAGAAGGTTGTCCTTAGCCCGCTCATCAAGATCCTTGCGCAGTTGAAGCAATTGCGAATAGCCCATGACGCCGGTGAGCGGATTGTTCAATTCATGTGCAATCCCGGAGATGAGCTCCCCAATCGCGGAAAGCTTTTCCGACTGAATCAACTGCTGCTGCAGTTGCTTTTCGTTGCTGATGTCCTTGGCTACATGAATGGATCCAAGCAAGCGGTTGTTTTTGTCGTACCACGGGCTGACGGAGATTTGAAATATGCCTTCCATGTGCGGAAGGGCCATTTCTTCAACAATGAGCGCTTCGGATTTCAGCAATCCTGTATGACGACAGGGGGCGGGATTTGAAACGGAGGATGCATAAATCTCGGAACAATATCTGCCGATCACCTTCTGCGGAATCGTTTTTAAGCGGCGCGCCAGGGCTACGTTTGCGCGGATAACTTTGCCGGTGGGATCATGGACCGAAACGCAATCCTGCATGGCGTCGAAGGTTGTTTCCCATTCCTTCTGGCTGCGGGAAACCACGCGAAAAAGCTCGGCATTTTCAACAGCGATAGCGGCCTGGTGCGCCAGTGTTTCCGCGCGAACAATCTCTTCATCCGTGAATTTGCGTTCTCGGG
>CAZLHW010000219.1:0-6863 GCA_964559085.1 uncultured Acidobacteriota bacterium
TGCGCTTCCACGACGCGCTGCAGCTGAAAAAGAGTGAATGTGGAAGGAAGCAGTTCGAAAACCACAGGCCGATATTTAAGCTTTCCGCGAAGACGGCCGAGGGCCGTGGCCAGGATGCGTCGATGATCGAGCGCCATCGGTTGCCCGAGCTGCGGAGTCCATGTGCTGGAATTAAACTTTGAATCCGATTCCAAACGGGACGGCCCGGTCGCCGCTTGGCCTTTGTCCCGGATTGCTTCCATCGCCAGGTCGATTTCATAGAGAAGCTCGTAGCGCTCCAGCACGCGTTCCGGAACCCACGGCGCTCCATGCAGCCCGAAATTGATGTCGCCGCGTTCGCGCCTTTCCCTGCGCATCCTTGGATTCGGGGCGGCTTCTGCCCATCGATCCAGCGCCGGGGCGATGTGGCTTTCGATCACCTCGGGACGCCCGGAGCGCCAGTCTTCCCACGGTAGAAACCGGTAACATTCCTGCCAGTCAGCGCCGGCCGTTCCCGACGGCTTGCCCTCGCGCACAAGGGCCAGGTACGCGATGGAAATGACGCGCGGTCCGCCTTCGCATTCGGCCGGGTCGCGGTTCTTATTGCCGAAAGTGTACAACTGCTCCACATACCCAAGCCCCAGGCCTGTTTGTTCGCTTACCCAGCGGCGCAGACCGAGTTCAATGGTGCGGTCGTTTGCAGGATCGAAAGGTCCGAAGGGGAGTGCGTCGGGTGATTCGGCCTGAATCAGATTGTCTCTGTGTTTGAGTTCCCCGGCGAGCGCGTGATCCGCGCGGCGGACGGTCAGGATTCGGGGAGATTCCTGGGTGACGGCGACGATGACGGCATTGAGGCCGATCACTACCTGGGAATTCATGGACAAGCCTTACCGAATTACGAAGTACGAATGACGAATTACGAATTAAAAAATACTCTTTTGTAGCTGGACAATTCCAGACATATAGGTGCGCTTTTCAATTCGTCATTCGTCATTCGTACTTCGTAATTTCATTTCAGTTCTTTGCTGGTGTAGCCCAGAATGCGCCGGGCGACGACCAGGCGGTTGATCTGACCTGTTCCCTCGAACAGGTCGATGACCTTTGCATCACGCATCCACTTTTCCAGGAGCAGGCGGCGCGAGTAGCCCAGCGAGCCCATCAGTTCCACGCCCTTCATGGCAATCTTGGTGACAACGTCGCCGGCCTTTGCCTTGCACATGGAGGATTCCAGCGTGTTCGGTTTCTGCTGGTCGATCAGCCAGGCGCATTTCAGCAGCAAAAGCCAGGTTGCCCTTAATTGGGCTTCCATGTCGATGATGTCTCTCTCAATCGAAGTGAGAAGGTTTCGCGGGGTGCCATAGCGGATTTGGATGCCTCTCTCCGAAAGCTGCTCTTTGAGGAAATCCAGCACGGCGCGGGCCACGCCCATGCCGGCGGCCGCAGCAGCAGGCCTTGCCGAATCGAATGTTGCCATGGCGCCTTTGAATCCGGTGCTTTCCAGGCCGCCGAGCATGTTATTCAGAGGGATTCTGCAATTTTCGAAAACCACCACGGCGGTATCGCTGGCACGGAGGCCGTACTTGTTTTCCAGCTTGGTGATTTTGACGCCGGGCGTTCCGGCTTCAACCAGGAACGGCTTGATGGCTTTGCTGCCGGCGGAGGGGTCGGTCGTAGCCCAAACGATCAGAAGTCCGTCCGATTCGATCAGCGACATCTTTGCCGTTGTTACAAAAAGCTTTTCGCCGTTGAGCACCCAGTAATCGCCGTCCCTGACGGCCCGCGTGCGAATGGCCGATGAATCGGAGCCGCAATGCGCTTCAGTCAACGCCATGCAGGCCCAGGTCGGCTTTTTACTGTCGAACTTCTTTTTCAGAAGCGCTTTCTGTTCCTCGGTCCCGACGACGCGGATGAAATTGCCTCCCAGTGCCGGCCAAGGCAGGCACAGAAAGAAGCCCAGATCGCCCCAGGCCAGCATCTCATTGATATGCACCTGCAGCATGAAGCGTTCGCCGGGAACCTCGGCATCCGGACGCAAACTATCGAGGTGGTGGCGGCCGGTTTCCCAGATAAAGTTGGCAAAATCCCAGGGAAATTCGTGCTCGCATTCGTCGTAATGGCGCGCGTACGGACGGATTTTTTCGAGGGCGACGGATTCCGCATACTTCCGCTGCTTTTTTATCCACTCTGAATTTTCAAAGCTGATCATCCCAATCTCTCCCAAGGCTATACGATGGCAATTCCTTCCATGATTCCGAATCCGCGCGCGTTGCGAAGATAGAGTTCTTCCGGGAAATCGCGTATGAACCCATAGCCTCCCAGAATCTGAACGGCGCGGTCCGATACCATGAGAGCGGCATCGCCGGTGAAATTCACGGCCAGGTAGGCTTCCCGCACCGCGTCCTTTCCGGCGTCCAGAAGCCATGCGGCTTCCCAAACAAGCAGACGCGCCGCTTCAATTTCGGTGATCATGTCGGATAGAGTGAAGGCAATGGATTGCCGCTGCGCGATCATTTCGCCGAACGCTTTCCGGTTTTTGGCATAGTCCAGCGCAAATTCATACGCAGCGCGGGCGACCCCAACGGCCATCGCCGAAAGCGCCACGCGCGAAGAGCTGAGAATCCGCCCAAAGTCGCACCCGGCTTCACCGCCCAGCCGCTGTGCGGCGGGCACCGCGCATCCTGCCAGTTCCACGGCATAAAGCGGGAAGGCTTTCATTCCCATGTTCCGTTCACGCTCTTTAATAATCAACCCCGGCGTTCCCCTGCGAATCAGAAATGCTTCGACCTTCCCTTCGCACATCGCGTACGCCACCATCCATTCCGATTCCGCCGCGAAGGGCACATTGCATTTGATTCCCGAAAGAACATAATGCCCGTTTTTTCTGGTGGCCGTTGTAAGCAGATTGTTGGGATCGAAATCCATCCGGGGTTCCATAAGCGCGGCGGCGCCGGAGACATAAGATTCGGTACAGAAGTGCGGCAGAATTTCTTTTTTCTGCTCTTCGGTTCCGCTCAACAAAACCGGAAGGGCAACCAGGTTCGGAGCCATCAGGCACAAGGCGGCGCTGAGATCGCCATAGGCGAGTTCTTCAGCCGCCAATGCTCCTGTAAGTGCCGAGCGTTCGCCGAAGCCGCCGTATTGCTCCGGAAGACTGGCCGGCAGCAGGCCAAGTTCCCACCCGGATTGCATCCATTCCGGCGCCGGCTCTTCCTTTTCGTCCGCCTCGCTCATCTTGCTGCGGAATTCTTTCAAGGCCAGCTTTCTGGCCGCGTCCATTATTATTTTCTGTTCATCAGTCGGATCGAATGAATACATAGCACAGTCCTCATTTTAGGCGACAGTGTAATATCCCATGAGGAACGCATAAGCAAGAAAAACTCATTGCGTAGCGAATCAGGCCTTGTGGCGGCAACGAATGGATTTTCCGTAGAAGAGAGGCGCCAGCCGCTCGAAGAAATCGGCTGTCTCCGATGTGTAAAAATTGCGCTGTCCCTGCTGCGAACACTTCTGTTCTATCTCGGGATGGCGCTGCAGGTAATCGGCAAGGCTTTCTGCAACCATCTTCCCCTGCGAGACCAGTGTAATGCCGTTTGAAATATAGCGGCTGATTTTCGGCCGGAGCAGCGTATAGTGCGTGCAGCCGAGAACAATCGTGTCGATCTGCGGATCCGCCGTCAGAATCCGGTCGATGTGCCGCTTGATGAAATAGTCGGCGCCGGGGGTGTCCCACTCGTTGTTTTCCAGAAGCGGCACCCACATCGGACAGGCTTCCTGCACCACGTGGACGTCGGGAAAGTGCTTTGCGATCTCAATTACATAAGATTGGGAGGCGACAGTACCCGCTGTAGCCAGAATGCCGATATGACGGGAACTCGTTATCGTTCCCACCCGTTCCGTTACCGGCCGGATCACGCCGAGGACGCGCCGGTCGGGCGCGATCCGAGGCAGATCCTTCTGCTGGATTGTGCGCAGGGCCTTCGCCGAAGCCGTATTGCAGGCAAGAATAACAAGGCTGCACCCCTGATCAAAGAGCCACCGGACCGCTTCAAGAGTATAGGCATACACCGTTTCATAGGATCGGGTTCCATAAGGGGCGCGCGCGTTATCTCCCAGATACAGATAATCGTATTGAGGGAGCACCTCCTCGATTTCCTTCAGAACGGTAAGTCCCCCGAATCCCGAGTCAAACACCCCAATCGGATGATGTTCCATGCTATTCCTTGCACCCATTCAGGGTTTCCAGGAAGTCCTTGATGATGCGGGCCGTGAGTCCCCAGATCTGGTGCGTTCCGTAGGTATAAAAATACACATTGGTTTCATTGTTATTGTAAGGGCCCTTTTCAACGCGCAGGCGGCTGGGATCCAGAAATATGCGAACCGGGACTTGCAGGACTTCGGCGACTTCCCGAATCTGCGGCCGGGTGGTGAAAGGTCCGTGGATGAAGCCTGCGAAGGGCGTGACTCGATAACCTGTTATGGACATATAGTCATGAAACCTTCCCAGAATTTCGACCCGGTCTCCCTCGATTCCCACCTCCTCAAACGTTTCCCGCAGCGCTGTGGCGGCGAGAGTCTCCGTGCCCTCACGCATCCCTCCGGGGAAAGAGATCTGGCCTTTATGCGTCTGAACTTCCTCCGTGCGGCGGGTGAGCAGGAAGTGCGGTTCCTGTTCCCATTCAAAGACCGGCATTAGCACGGCTGCTTCCCGGGTGAACCCATCGGTCAGGATCCGGGGTTGCAGACCTGCCAGGCACTTGCGAATACGCTCTCTCATTTCTTTATTTGTTCCTCAAAGACGGCGGCCATAATCCTGGTTGTGCGCGCCGTTGCGCCCCGACTCCTGTTCAGGAGGGATAAAGCCGCTTTGCCCAATTCCTCGCGCTCATTTGCATTCTGCAGGAGTCGCAGGAAAACATCCAACAATTGTTGCATCTGCAGGCTGCGATTTTCCTCTCCCGCGTCGATCTGTCGAATCCCTCCGTGCGCGCGGAATGTTTCGACGATCTGCCTGAAATTTTCCATGGAAGGACCGGTCACAATGGCTTTCGAATGCAGGGCCGGTTCCAGGATGCTGTGTCCGCCGTGCCGTACGAGAGTGCCGCCGACGAAAGCGATAGTGGCAAACCGATAGACGGTTGCCAGTTCACCCAGCGTATCCAGGATAAGCACGGCTGCATCCCGATTGGTGGAAGGCGCGGTCCGTCGCTGGACCGCAAAACCGCTCCTTTCGGCCAGTTGCGCCACGGCGTCAAATCGCTCCGGGTGCCGCGGCGCAAGCAGAAGCCTTGTCTTTCCAAGTCCCGGTTCGTTCCGGATGCGGCGAAGCACTTCGAGCAGCATCTGCTCTTCGCCGTCATGCGTGCTTCCGGCAACGATCAGGGGATCGGCTCCGCCGCCAAGGCCGAATGCTTCCTCAAGGCTGCGGATCTGCGACTCGTTCCTATTTTCATGAATCAAGTTCCTGTCAATTTTTATGTTGCCGGTTACGCAGATTTTATCGGCGGAAGCTCCCATCTGCGCAATGCGCGCTGCGTCCTCCTGCGACTGCATCATCAGGGCCCGGTAATTCCGGAATACCCTGCGCAGAACGGGGCGCGCCAGCCGGTAATAGCGGAAGGATTGAGCCGAAATACGGCCGTTCGCGAGCAGGACGGGAATGCCCCGCCGCCAGGCCTGATGAACGGTGTTCGGCCAGATTTCCGTATCGATGATGACAATCATGGACGGCTGGATCCAGTCGAGAACGCGGCGGACTATAAAGGCAAGGTCGATCGGAAAATAGAAGGTGTTTCCGGGGCCGTATTGCCTGAAACGCTCGACGGCGATGGCCTGGCCGGTCTTTGTAACGGTCGAGAAAACAAAACGCGAGTCCGGAAATTGCAACTGCATGTCCTGAACCAGGGGTTGCAGGCTGAGCGTCTCGCCCACCGAGCAGGAATGAAACCAGATGGTGCGCCGTCCGTCGTGGCGCAGGCTCTCGGGGAGGCGGCCGAAGCGTTGCGCCAGGCCGGGCAGAGATTTGTTGCGCCTCCAGGCTTTGTAAAGAAAAACCGGAAGAAGAAGGAGGCCCCAGAAAACCAGCAGCAGGCTATACAACAGGTACATTCAAATCCTCAGAATCCGGGAGCGGCCGTCAGCTTTCGGCAACCAGAAACGATGCGGCTTTTTCCAAATCGGCCCTGGTGTCGACTCCGATCGTATCGTGCGCCGTTTCGACAACATATACCGCGACGCCATTTTCCAGATAGCGCAGTTGTTCAAGTTTCTCGGCCAGTTCCAGCGAAGATTGCGGCAGGCTGTGGAATAGTTTCAAGGCCGCTCGCGTATATCCATAGAGGCCGATGTGTTTAAAATAGCGGTTTACAGTCTTGCCGTCCCGGTCAAAGGGTATGGCGGCGCGCGAAAAATAAAGCGCGCGTCCGTCTTCGGCGGTTACCACTTTCACGACATTCGGGTCTTGCGCAGCGGCCGGATCGATGGCCACCTTCAAGGTCGACACCTCGCACAGGTGCTGCAAAAGCGGAAGAAGCAGCAATTCGATATGCTCGGCGCGCAGGGTCGGCTCATCGCCCTGAATATTCACATAAATGTCTCCATCGGTTCGCTCCATCACTTCATACAATCGATCGCTTCCCGACGGATGCGGGCCCGTGAGCAAAACGGGGATATCGTGGCCGGCGCAGTACTGCCTTACTGCCTCGCTGTCGGTGGCAACAAAAAGCTCGTGCAGGAGGCGCGATTGACGGGCTCTCGCATAAACCCAATGGATCATCGGCCTATGGCCGATTTCGAGCAGAACCTTTCCGGGCAGCCTTTGAGAATCATAGCGGGCCGGAATTACACCAATAATTTTGGGATCAGGGCGCATCGCGATTCACGCTCCA
>CAZLHW010000220.1:0-6840 GCA_964559085.1 uncultured Acidobacteriota bacterium
ATTTCTGGCTACGACCGCAACATTTGATTCGGCGGCAAAAATCGGCACCGGATTACCCAAGCTGGTCAGCGGCGCAGTTTTCAGCGTCGGCCTGATGCTCGTCGTCATTGCCGGTGGAGAACTGTTTACCGGTAACAACCTGATGGTTTCCAGCGTGATGTCCAAAGAGATCACCTTCATGAAAATGATGAAACGATGGGGTCTGGTGCTTGTCGCCAATTTCATCGGCGCCATCATCGTCATGTTGATCTTTTATTGGTCCGGTCTCTGGAAAACCGGAGACGGGGCTTTGGGTGCGGCGGCCGTAAAGACCGCCTACACCAAGGTGAGCCTCACGTTCACCGAAGCGCTGATCCGCGCCATCGGCTGCAACTGGCTGGTTTGCCTGGCCGTCAGGATGGCCCTGGCGGCCCGCCAGACCATCGGGAAAATCTTTGCCATTTTCTTCCCCATCATGGCTTTTGTTGCAATGGGATTTGAGCACAATGTCGCCAACATGTTTTTCATTCCCACCGGCATCCTGTTCTCACACAACCTCGCACTCCCGATCGCGGAAGGGGTTGACGTGAGCGCTCTGACCTGGAGCAACTTTTTGTTTAAGAATTTTATTCCGGTAACCATCGGCAACATTATCGGCGGAGCCGTTTTTGTGGGCATGAGCTACTGGGGCGCCTACCTCAGGCCGGTCAAGCCATCGCAATCCTAGTTGCCTGTATAAGGAATCTGCTAGTGTTTATTTGAGTTTTTCTCCGCGTTCTTTGGGGCTTGGCAGCGGGATTCGGCTTGACCGCAAAGGCGCAAAGAACGCGAAGAATCGCACCCGGCATGTGCCGGCAATTCAATTGTTGCAGCAAACCAGCGTATCGGTATCGGCTCTTGCATTTTCAAAAGCCGATACCGGCAGCCGGCGTTATGGTATAAGGACTTCTATGGGCGTGCCGATTTCGCAGATGTACACGGTGGCTTCCTACATTCTCAGGCAGAAAGCCGCAGGGAAAAAGCGGTTCCCGCTGGTGCTGATGCTGGAACCGCTCTTCCGCTGCAATCTGGCCTGTTCCGGATGCGGCAAAATCCAGTATCCCGCAGATATCCTCCGGCGGCATCTGACTCCGGATCAATGTTTCAAAGCCGCAGAGGAGTGCGGCGCCCCGATGGTCAGCATTCCGGGCGGCGAACCCCTGCTCCATCCTCAAATCGGCGAAATCGTGGCGGGACTCATCGCCCGCAGGAAATACGTCTACCTGTGTACCAACGCCCTGATCCTCAAGGAGAGCCTCGGTCTGTTCCGCCCAAGCAACTATTTCACGATCAACGTTCACTTGGACGGACAGAAAAAATACCACGACCGATCCGTCGGCCGGGAAGGCGTTTACGATATCGCCGTGGATGCTATCCAAGCCGCCATAAAGCGCGGCTTTCGCGTAACAACCAACACGACTCTTTTCAATGATGCGGACGTGGCCAGCGGGCGAGCATTCTTTGATGAGACGATGGCGCTGGGAGTGGAAGGCCTGACAATCGCTCCGGGTTACAGCTCCGAAACGGCCTCCGACCAGCAACATTTCCTCAGTAAAGCCCAGACGACAAGGCTGTTCTCCGAAATTTTGAACCGTCGCAACAAAAAATGGCGCTTCAATCAAAGCCCCCTGTTTCTGGAATTCCTGATGGGACGCAGACAGTATTCGTGCACACCGTGGGGCATGCCGAGCTACAGCCTTTTCGGATGGCAAAAGCCCTGCTATCTGCTGCAGGACGGCTATTTCGAGTCCTTCTCGGAGCTGATTGAAAAGTGCGAGTGGGACCGCTACGGCGCCGAATCCGGAAATAGCCGCTGCGCCCACTGCATGGTCCATAGCGGGTACGAAGCCAGCGCCGTCAACGACACCTTCGGATCTCTCGGCGGACTCCTGCGTACCCTCCGCGCGATGATGCGATAATTCGAGTCTCGCAATTTGAGATTGGCAACATTGCAGAGCGGATTGGGCTTAACCGCAAAGGCGCAAAGAACGCGAAGAATCGCAACCGGCATGTGCCAGGAGCGTGTCTGAGAATTGCGATATGTCGCGCCGCCTCGCATCTGCCCACGCGGCGCTCGGAACGCGGCACATCCTAATTCTCGGACACGCTCCTGGCAATTCAATTGTTACAGGCCACTCGTCGGGATTTTGCCGTCCGCACAATGGCTGCGGCAACCCGGGGATCTTCGAATCGATGCATGCGGAGGACAACCAGATGCGAAATACAATTGCGGTCCCGTTCATTGCGGTCCTGTTGAGTGTCACCGGAGCGGCTCAATCCCGGGACGCCCAGGTTGCGGAGCTCGCCGGGAAAGCGCTTTCTGAGCTCCTGAGCGGAGACTACGCCGCGTTTTACGGGCGCTTCGACGACAAGATGAAGGCAGCCATACCGCAGGATAAGCTGCCCGAGATATGGAAGGGTCTCACGGCGCAGGCCGGAGCTTTCAAATCACGGCTGGCCACGCGCCAGGAGAAATCGGGACCGCTCGACGTGGTCATCCTCACGTGCCGGTTCGAAATCGCCGCGCTGGACGTCCAGCTCGTTTTCAACGCACAGCGGCAAATATCCGGACTGTTTTTCCGCCCGGCCGCAGCTGCCGGACAAAAGCGCCCCCAGGATCCCCAAAAGCCGTATCCCTATATTGAGGAGGAAGTCGCCTACGACAGCCGGGAGCCCGGCGTCCGGCTGGCGGGCACGCTGACTCTGCCGGTTTCCGGCGGCCCCTTTCCCGCGGTCGTACTGATCAGCGGCTCCGGCACGCAGAACCGCAACGGGGAGATCATGGGTCACAAGCTGTTCCTCGTGCTGGCCGATCACCTTACACGAAAGGGCATCGCCGTACTGCGCGTCGACGACCGGGGAATCGGCGGCTCATCGGCCGGGCCTTTCAATCCCACGACGCTGAATTTCGCGCAGGATGTGCGGGCCGGCTTGGATTATCTGAAGTCGCGGAAGGAGATCGATCCCGGCCGGATCGGCCTCATCGGCCACAGCGAAGGAGGCATCCTCGCGCCCATGATCGCGGCCGATTCTTCCGATGTCGCGTTTATCGTGCTGATGGCGGGCACCGGCGTCCCCGGCGAGGAGGTCCTGGTCCGTCAGGGCGAACTACTCCTGCGCGCTGGCGGAGCGCCGGAGAAGCTTATCAGCGAAAATACAAAGAGCCAGAGAATTCTGTTCGAGATCATGAGAACGACTCCGGACGACACGGAAGCGGAGAAGAAGGCGCGCGAAGCCTTTTCCGGACTTGATCCCGCCATCCGGGATGCAGCGTACGGCCAGTTGAAGACGGCGTTTTCGGCCTGGATGCGTTTCTTCGTCGCCTACGATCCGCGCCCCGCGCTCGGGAAGGTGAAGTGTCCGGTACTCGCGATCAACGGCGAAAAAGACCTGCAGGTGTCTGCCCGGCAGAACCTGCCGGAGATTGAAAAGGCGCTTCGCGCCGGCGGGAACCGCGATTTCAGGACCGTCGAGCTGCCAGGGCTCAATCACTTGTTCCAGACATGCAAGACCGGAGCGGTTGCCGAATACTCGCAGATCGAAGAAACGATCGCGCCCGCCGCGCTGGAACTTATTTCCGGCTGGATTCTGGAGAAAAGCCGCTGATCCGGGACGCCGCGGAGGCTATTTGCCCAAAGCACATGGCGCAGATATGCGCCGCAGCGTCTTCGCCAACCGCGAATCCGCGAGGAAAGTGAAGGAGACCCTGAGAATATTTATATTTCCTTTCGGATCTCTGCGCTTTTCGCGGCCTCGCGGCCATCCATTCGGATCTACTTCAGTTGATACAGCGTAATGTACGACGGATCGCGGCGGGACCGATAGAGTCTCTGCGTGGCTTTGATGAAATCGCTTTCCCGGGCGTTGTAGATATCCAGGAACTGCTGTGGATTCCGGTCGATCAGGGGAAACCAGGTGCTTTGAACCTGAACCATGATCCGATGCCCTTTCCGAAAAGTATGGAAGATGTCGGGCATTTGATATTTGATACGGGCAACCTCTCCAGGGACGAAGGGCTCGGGATTCGAAAAACTGTTTCGATATTTCCCGCGAAACGGCTCCCCCCGCACCAGCTGCTGCATGCCTCCCATCCGCACATTCTCGGGATTGCGCTCGAAGTCCGGCGCATTGTCCGGATATACATCGATGAGCTTGACGATGAAGTCGGAATCCGTGCCCGTTGTCGAAACGCTCAGCATCGGCTCGATCGGCCCGGCAATCGTTATATCCCGTTTTAGTTCCTCGGTCTCATAGGTCAACACATCCGGCCTGCGCGAGGCAAAGCGTTGATCCTCGACCATATGCTCGCGCGTCATTCCCGTGGTTATTTCATTGGTATAGGGAACCGGCTTTGCCGGATCGCTGATGTATTCGTCATAGGCTGAGACGTCCTCTTCTGAATCCGGCTCCCATAAGAGTTTCCCGTTGGCCGAAAAATAGAGGCGGACAGGTCTGGCATTTCGAGGCGGCCACCGATCTTCCTGTCGCCACTGGTTGCTCCCCGTCTGGAAAACATACGCTTCAGGCAGGCTCGGTTTTTCGGAGCCCTTCAGGAAATGCTTGAAGAAGGGGAATTCGATTTCTCTGCGATAAAATTCGGAAGTATCCGAACCGAACTGAACATGTCCCAAAGCCTCTCCATCCGCGCGGGCCCAGGCGCCGTGATACCAGGGCCCCATTACAATTATGTTATAAGCGTCCGGGCTGGATGTTTCTATGGCGCGGTAAACGCTTAAGGCGCCGAAGAGGTCTTCGGCATCATACCAGCCGCCCACGGTCAGGACCGCCGGGCGGATATTCTTGAGATGCGGCCTGATATTTCTGGCCTGCCAGAATGCGTCATAGTCGCCATGCCGCATCAGATCGTTCCAGAACGGAATTTTATTTTTAAAATATTTTGCATTGACATTCGAAAGCGGTCCCAGCTTCAAAAAAAAGTCGTAGCCGTCGGGCGTAGGGAACTGGAAAGGAGGATTGAATTCCATCGTAGGTTCCGGGCGAGGAAGGCCGAAAGTCGCCAGGAATCCGAAAGCGTGCGGAAGGTAGAATGCCCCATTATGGTGGAAGTCATCGCCGATAAACCAGTCGGCGATGGGCGCCTGAGGAGAAACGGCTTTGACGGCAGGATGGGCGTCGATCAGGCCGCAGGCCGCATAAAACCCGGGGTAAGAGATCCCCCATATGCCGACATTGCCGTTGTTGTTGGGTATGTTTTTCACAAGCCAGTCGATCGTGTCGTAGGCATCCGTCGACTCATCGACATCGTTTGGGCCGCTTTTGTCGGGCTTATGAGGGGTCATGTTCACAAACTCCCCCTCGGACATCATCCGTCCCCTCACATCCTGGTATGCGAAAATAAAGCCGTCTCGGGCGATCTCCTCCGAGGGTCCCAAAACGTGCGGATAGTTGCCCTCGCCGTAAGGGGCCACGCCGTACGGGGTCCGGTTCAGGAGAATGGGGTACGTACGCGTCCTATCTTTGGGAGAATACACTGCCGTAAACAGTTTTTTACCATCCCGCATCCGGATGCGGTATTCCTGCTTTATGTAGCTCGTCTGAGGAAAGCTGTTCAGCTGAGCCCAGAGAAAGCCGAGCAGAGCAGCAAACAGAGTTCCTGAAGCCGCGTACCGACGCAATGTAGTGTCCATGATACTCAGGAGCGTGGCTGAAAATGCGGCATAGCCTAAATCTCAGCCACGCTTCTAGGCTAAACCGACTGGTCCCCGGCCTGCAAGGTTTATCCTTCGGCCGTCCCTTGCTGGAATGGTTCCATCCGTGTTTAAATGCTTTTCCATGAAACCAGAAACCAATTATACGGAGAACCGGGCTTACAGTGCGCTAAAACAAATGTTTCAGGGGCAGCGGCCATTGATCTTCGTCTGCACTCCCGAAGAGAGACGTGTGCGTTTGCTGTTGAAGGACATCGCAGAAAGACTTTTTACCGAACCGATGTCTGTATGGGCTTGGTCGCTGACCGCGGGTCTCCAATACCCCGACGGACATACGGCGGAAAAGCTGAGTCCGCAGGCGGTTCTCGATTTCATTGCAGCCCATCCTGGACGCGGCATCTTCCACCTCAAGGATTTCAATCCATTTATGTGCGAGGATGCCGGCATCCGCCGGCAGTTGCGGGATTTTTACGAGGCCTCCACGGATTCGGGCAAATTCATCGTCCTCACATCTCCGCTGCGCAGGATCCCTGAAGAACTGGAGCGGCAGATCGCCCTGGTGGAACTCCACACTCCGGATTTCGAGGAGCTGCTGCAATTTTTGATCACGGAAGCGGAAACGCTTAAGAGCCGGGGTTTCAAGGTGGATTCCGGCGAGCCTGTTTTAAAAGCCATGGCCCGCGCATTGCAGGGATTAACGCTGGACGAATCCAGGCACGCGCTCCGTCGTGCCGTCTCCGCCCATGGGTCGCTCGATGATAACTCCATGCGTTTGCTGGCGGAGGAAAAGAAGTTGATTGTCAACAGAACCGGCCTGATCCAGTACATTGCCGACGCCACCCAGCTGGAACACGTCGGAGGGCTTGAGTACCTGAAGGCCTGGCTCCTGGAACGCCGGAAGCTTTTCCTGGAGCGCGACAGCCTGAGCGCCGAAATTGTGCCGAAAGGACTGCTGGTGATGGGGGTCTCCGGTTGCGGAAAAAGTCTGTCGGTGAAGGCCATCGCTTCCTGCTTCGAGCTTCCTCTTTACAGAATTGAAATGAGCGAAGTCTTTTCAGGCCGTCATGGAAATCCGGATGCAGCCTTCGTAGAAGCCTGCCGCACGGTCGAGTCGGGTGCCCCCGCCGTCGTCTGGTTTGACGTAATTGAGATG
>CAZLHW010000221.1:0-4256 GCA_964559085.1 uncultured Acidobacteriota bacterium
GGTCCACGATGGGGGGGAGCCGACGGCGTTCGAGCCCGGCGTTGTCATTGCCGTGGAGCCGGGCATTTATATCCCGGAAAGAAACCTGGGTGTCCGGATTGAAGATACGGTCCTCGTCACGCAGGATGGCTGCGAGGTCCTCACGAAAGAGGTTCCCAAGGAGATCCGGGATATAGAAGCATTGATGTCCGAGAACCCCCTGTGGAACGCTGCCGGGAAAGAATGATTGGAAGCCGACAATCGTAATTCTTAATTTCATGGTGCGGCTATGGTTCGCATTTACCAAGAGAAAGATAAAAAGAGAGTGTTTGACTGCCTGGAAAGCAGAAAGATGCTGGATTCGAGCGAAATCGCCGGCCCGGTGCGGCACATTGTCTCCAAAGTTCGGCAGGAGGGCGATCGGGCTCTTCTGAAATTTACGGAGCAGTTCGACAAAGTCAAGCTGAAGGCGTCGCAGCTGCGTGTAAGTACTGAAGAATTGCGGACGGAAGCGGCGAAGGCGGACCCGGCGATTGTGCGGGATCTTGAAAAAGCGATTTTCAACATCTACGCCTACCATAAGCGGCAGATTCAGAAATCGTGGGAGTTCCGCAAGCGCGGCGTGGTTCTCGGTCAGCGCGTGCTGCCGTTGGACAGCGTGGGCGTTTATGTGCCCGGCGGGCGCGCGGCTTATCCCACTTCCGTTCTCATGAACATCATTCCGGCTAAAATCGCCGGTGTGCCGCGCATCGTTGTTGTGACGCCGCCCGGAACGTTCCAGCAGCATCCGATCATTGCCGCGGCCCTGCATGAGCTGAATGCGACGGAGATTTACAGGGTTGGAGGCGCCCAGGCCGTTGCGGCGCTGGCGTACGGAACGGCGACCATCCCCCGGGTTGACAAAATAGTGGGGCCCGGAAACGCCTACGTGACGGCGGCCAAGCGCGAGGTTTTCGGTCGAGTGGATATCGACATGATTGCCGGGCCCAGCGAGATCGTTGTCCTGGCAACCGGGGAATCCAATCCGCGCTTCATCGCCGCCGATATGCTGTCGCAGGCGGAGCATGATGAAGCGGCCTCCTCCATCTGTTTCACCGATTCCATGCCCCATGCCATGCTGATTCAGCGCGAGCTGGAGTTGCAGATCGAGTCGCTTCCCAAAAAAGAAATCGCCCGGAAATCCCTCGATCGCTACGGAGCCATCGTCGTGATGGACAGCTATCTGGACGCCATTCAGTGGATCAATGAAATCGCCCCGGAACATCTGGAAATCTTCTCAAGCATTCCCAAATCGGCCGTCGACCGGGTGCGGCATGCCGGATCCATATTTTATGGAGACTATACGCCGGAAGCGGTCGGCGATTATTTCGCCGGCAGCAATCATGTGCTTCCGACCGGCGGAACCGCGCGCTTTTTCTCGCCTCTGGGTGTTTACCATTTCCAGCATAGAACGGGGATCATACGGTACACAAAAGACGAACTGTCCCGGAACTGGAAATCGATTGAGGCGCTGGCGCGCGCCGAAGGACTGGAGGCGCATGCGCGGTCCGTAACCATCCGGCAGAAGTCCAACAGAACAACATCGCGCAAGGGAAAATAGCTGTGAAGAAAAGCTCCAGTTTGAAGGGTGTGAAACCCGAGGTGATCAAGGTGCCCGCCTACACGCTGCGCGCCTACGAAGCAGAAGTAAAGCTTAACCAGAACGAGAATCCCTTCGATTTTCCGGAGGATCTTAAGGAAGAGGCATTCCGGCGCTTTCGGGCGCGTCAATGGTCGCGCTACCCGGATTTCGTGCCCGATTCGCTGCGCCGGCGCCTTGCGGATTTTGTCGGCTGGCATAAGGACGGCGTCCTGGTAGGCAACGGCTCGAATGAGCTCCTCCAGGCCGCATTGATGGTTCTGGTAAAAAGCCGGACCCGCGTCGCCATACCTTCACCGACGTTCACAGTCTACGGGCTGATCTCGACTGTTCTGGGCGGCAAAGTACTGACGATTCCCTTAAACCCGGATATGAGCTACAACGTGGAAGCGTTGATTTCCAAATCCCGGGAAGCCGGTGCGAGCGTGCTTATCATCAACACTCCCAACAATCCCACCGGATCGGTGCTCAGGGAGGAAGGGCTCGAGGAGATCCTCAATGGCTTCCCCGGCTTTGTGCTTCTGGACGAAGCCTATTATGAATTCTGGGGGCATTCGGGGCTTCAGCTGCTGAGCAGGTATCCCAGGCTGATCATCACCCGGACCTTCTCAAAAGCGATGGGCATGGCCGGACTCAGAGTCGGGTATCTGCTGGCGCATGCGGAGTTGGCGGAGCAGATATCCAAAGCCAAGCTCCCCTACAACGTCAATCAGTTCAGCCTTACGGCAGCGGAGGTTGCCCTGGAGCATATCGAACGGTTCCGTCCGCCAATCGAGGCGGTCTTGAGGGAAAGAGAGCGCCTCGGCCGGGAACTTTGCGCGCTCGCCGGCATCAAGGTGTACCCGTCGGCAGCCAACTTTTTTCTCGTCGAGACACCCGGGGAGCCGCGAGCGCTTTTTGAGGCGCTCTACAGCCGGGGGATTCTGATTCGGGATGTGTCCTCTTATCCCATGCTTTCAAAATGCCTGCGCATCAGCGTGGGAACCAGGGAAGAAAACGATCGATTACTGGCTGCGCTGCGCGGCCTCTTGAACACCTAAGAAAATCCGGATCGTATCGAGGATTCAAATGAGCGAACGAAAAGCAACGATCAATCGCACCACAAAAGAGACCACCATTTCCCTTACGCTCGACATTGACGGAAGCGGATCCGGCAATGTCAAGACCGGCGTGCCGTTCATGGATCACATGCTCGATCTTTTCGCAAAGCACGGACTTTTTGATCTCGAAATTGCGTGCAAAGGGGATCTGGGCGTCGATGCGCATCATTCCATCGAGGACATCGGCATTTGCCTGGGAATGGCGTTCGATAAGGCGCTGGGCGAAAAAAAGGGATTGGTCCGCTTTTCTCATGCATACTTTCCGATGGATGAAACGCTTGCCCGCGTTGTTGCGGATCTTTCAGGGCGCCCTTTCCTGGTATACAACGTAAAGACGGATCGCGAACGTGTCGGGGACCTGGATTCCGAACTCGTTGAAGAATTCTGGAAATCGGTCGTGGCCCATGCCCGGATGAACCTTCATATCGAGGTGCTTTACGGGCGCAATGCGCACCATATCTTTGAGGCCATTTTCAAGGCGGCGGCGCGCGCTCTATGCCGTGCTTCGCGCACGGATCCGAGAGTTCAGGGTGTGCCGTCCACCAAAGGAGTGATTTAAATTGGCCGGTTCAGCGAAAGTGTTGATCATCGATTACGGGATGGGAAATCTCCGCAGCGTGGAAAAGGCGGTGGAAGCGGTCGGCGGCACTCCATCCATTTCAGCGGATCCGGATGCGGTTCGGGCTGCGGAGCGGCTGATTCTTCCCGGCGTCGGTGCATTCGGAGATGCGATGGAGAATCTGCGGCGACGGGGGCTGGATCGCGCGATTTGCGAGGCGGTCCGGGAGGGGAAGCCGCTTCTCGGCCTCTGCCTGGGTCTGCTGCTGCTCTTCTCCCAGAGCGAGGAATTCGGACTGCATCAGGGCCTGAATCTTATTCCGGGAAAAGTCCTCCGATTTGACGAGGCCGGACTGCGGGTCCCGCATGTGGGGTGGAATCAGATTGAAGGAGAAAGTCCGAATCCGCTGCTCGAAGGCATACCGGACCGCAGCTATTTCTACTTCGTTCACTCTTATTACGTGGTTCCGGAGAATCCAGACCATGTGCTGCGCTGGACAACTTATGGCCGACGCTTCTGCTCGATCGCCTGCAGAGACAGAATATGGGGCGCCCAGTTTCATCCCGAGAAGAGCCAGGATGTCGGCAAGCGGCTCCTTCGCAACTTTATGTCGCTTTAACGGAGGAACAGAGGGATAGAGGGGCAAAGGGGTTTTAAAAGCTGCTTCCTGAATCCCTCTGTCCCTTTATCCCTTAAAACGGAGCAACCAGGAATGACGTACGACTTTGAACCGATACCGGCGGTGGATTTGAAGGGAGGCAAATGCGTCCGGCTTCAGGAAGGCATCGCGTCCCGATCCACGGAATATAGCAGAGACCCCGTTTCCATGGCGCTGCACTGGGAATCGCAAGGTGCAACACGACTGCATCTCGTGGACCTGGACGGCGCTTTCTCGGGACACGCGGCGCACCTCGAGATTGCGAAATCCATTTTTCGCGCACTGACGATCCCGGTCCAGTTCGGCGGTGGACTGCGCACG
>CAZLHW010000221.1:4266-6806 GCA_964559085.1 uncultured Acidobacteriota bacterium
CGATCATCCTGAAATCGTGGAGGAAGCGGTCCGGCGTCATCCCGGATCCATTGTGGTAGGCATCGATGCGCGTGACGGCAAAGTCGCCCTCCGTGGATGGGTGGATCAGACTTTGTTGACGGCAACGGAACTCGCCGTGCGCATGAAAAACCTCGGCGTGGAGCGGATTATTTATACGGATGTATCACGCGACGGCATGCTTCGAGGCGTGAATATTCGGGAAACCGAATCGCTGTGCCGCGAGGCGGAGATCCGCGTCATCGCAAGCGGCGGCGTTTCCACGGTTGAAGATGTGCGCGCCCTATGGGAGCGCCGCGACTGCGGCATCGAGGGCGTCATTCTCGGACGCGCGCTGTATGATCGCAAGATAGAGTACGCCGATCTGCGCGCGCAGATGAATTCCTGGTACGAAGACATGAAGGATTAAGTGCATGCTGGCCAAACGAATCATCCCTTGCCTGGATGTGTGCGACGGGCGCGTTGTCAAAGGAACCCACTTCGTGAATTTGCGCGATGCGGGGGATCCCGTTGAAACGGCGGTCCGATACGACACGGAGAAGGCCGATGAATTGGTGTTTCTGGACATAACGGCGTCTTCGGATCGCAGAGATATTGTGACGCGCATGGTCCGCGCGGTGGCCGACCGCATCTTTATACCCTTCACCGTGGGCGGCGGATTGCGAACGCTCGAAGATATTCAGGCGATCCTGCGCGCCGGAGCGGATAAGGTGTCCCTGAACACTTCCGCGATAGAAAATCCCGACCTGATCAACGAAGCCTCAAGATGTTTTGGGTCGCAATGCATCGTGGTGGCCATTGATGCGCGCCGCGTTGCCCCCTGGGATCCGGAAAACCCGCTTTGGGAAGTGACCACGCACGGCGGTCGGCGCACGCGCTCCCTCGAAGCGGTTGCCTGGGCGCGCGAAGCGGCGGAGCGGGGCGCGGGAGAAATTCTGCTGACATCGATGGACAGAGACGGAACCCGGGCCGGCTACGATAATGTCCTGAACAGGATGGTTGCGGACAGCGTTGGAATCCCCGTCATTGCATCAGGCGGCTGCGGAAATCTTCAACATCTGGCGGATGCCTTCCTTGAAGGCAATGCAAGCGCCGCCCTGGCGGCTTCCATTTTTCATTTCGGGCAGCACACGATTGCCGAAGCAAAAAGATTCCTGCAGAGCTGCGGCATTCCCATGAGGCTGACCGAATAGACACGCAGTGCCAATATACATATCAAGAGAATGCGCTATGAAAAAAATTGAAGAGCTGAAATGGGGATCGAGCGGTTTGATCCCTGCTGTTGTACAGGATGCGGCAACCGGAGAAGTGTTGACTGTTGCCTATGTGAGCCGCGAAAGCCTGGCAAAGACGCTGGAATTGAAGGAAACCGTTTTCTACAGTAGAAGCCGCCAGTGTCTCTGGCATAAAGGCGAGACCTCCGGCAACACGCAGACGGTAGTGAGCATCACCACCGACTGCGATCAGGATGCTCTTGTGATACGCGTCCATCCCAAAGGGCCCGCCTGCCATACGGGCTCCCGCTCCTGCTTCTTTGAGGAGGTGGAAGGCCTCTAATCCGCCGAGAAGAATTCTTGCTTTTAATTTTTCCTAAAAGTAAGCTCGTGGACGGAATGTAACAAACGGCGTTGCTTGAGGTTCCGGTGGACTTTGAGCCGTCAGAGCGAGGGCACATATGCGGGATGCTTTGGGGATTGTGTTGGGAGGCGGGGAGGGGCGGCGGCTGTTGCCGCTGACGAAGTTTCGGAGCAAGCCGGCTGTTCCCCTCGGGGGGAAATACCGGCTCATCGACATTCCCATCAGCAACTGCCTGAATTCTCAGATCAACAGGATTTTTGTACTCACCCAATTCAATTCGGCTTCGCTGAACAAGCACATCGTTCAGACTTACAAATTCGACATGTTCAACGGCGGGTTTGTGGATATCCTGGCCGCCGAGCAGACGCCGGATAATACGAGCTGGTTTCAGGGGACTGCCGATGCCGTGCGGAAGAGCATCAAGCATTTCATGCCCTACCGGGACGTGAATTTCATCATTGTCCTCTCCGGCGATCAGCTGTATCAGATGGACTATCGCCCGTTGATCAAGCACCATATCAATAATAATGCCGATATCACTGTGGCCGCCCTGCCCGTAACCGCCGAGGCGACGTCCGCTCTGGGAATTATGAAAATCCGGCCGAACGGACGCATTATTACGTTTAAAGAAAAACCGGGGCCGGATGAGTTGGACGATCTTCGTTTCGCCGAACGCGCGGACGGCCGTAATTTTCTCGCCAGCATGGGGATTTATGTATTCCGCCGGCAGTTTCTGATTGATCTGCTGATGGGATCCACTGCCGTTGATTTCGGCAAAGAGCTGATTCCCCAAGCGGTCAATTATCACAAGCTGTCGGCTTACGTCTTTGACGGATATTGGGAAGACATCGGGAGTATCCGATCATTCTACGAGGCAAACCTCGCGTTGACGGAAACGGCCCCCAAGTTCACCCTTCAGGAACTTGTGACCAAGGTAGAGCAGA
>CAZLHW010000222.1:0-6800 GCA_964559085.1 uncultured Acidobacteriota bacterium
AGGATGGGATCCGAACGGGCAAGCCGCTGTCAAGGAGAAAGCCGGTTTCGCCTTATGACTTCAGGGCTGCGATGGTTCCGGTTGGCGCCATCAATGCATCGGATTCTCTGGCGGCTATCCGGATGCTGGTTTTCGACGAAAAGAAATTTTCCATGAAAGCGTTGAGACAGGCATTGGCCGTGAATTGGGAGGGACGGGAAGATATAAGAAAAATGTGCCTGCAGGCCCCCAAGTATGGGAATGACATCGATTACGCGGATTCCATTGCCGGGGAGCTCTACCGATTTCTTATAGATGAGGAGGCCAAATACTGTACCTTCGGCCGCCCCGTACATGGAAAAATCCGGGGGATCGGCGGCGCCTCCATCTCATCGATGTTTGCAGGAGGTGCCATAACCGGAGCTACGCCGGACGGAAGGTATGCCGGCACAACACTGGCGGACGGCACCGCCTCTCCGGCTCAGGGCCGGGATACGCGCGGCCCTACGGCAATGCTCCGGAGCGCGGCGAAAATCGACCAGTCTTTGTGCGCATCCACGCTGCTGAATATGAAGCTGCATCCATCGTCTTTAACAAGCCGCGAAGATCTGAAAAAGCTGGGCAGCCTCATTAAGACGTACGCGGCTATGGGCGGCAAATGGATTCAGTTCAATGTTGTCGCAAAGGATCAATTGCTCGAAGCACAGAAATTTCCTGAAAGATACCGCGACCTCGTTGTCAGAGTGGCCGGATATAGCGCCTATTTTGTCGACCTGAACAAAGGGGTTCAGGATGATATTGTCCGGAGAATGGAAGTCCGCATTTAAGGGGGGCTGTGAGATGAAACGATATGCCATACGAATGAGCTTGATTTTGTGCGGCATTGCACTGGCGTTTGCGGGCAAGGCAAATGTTTCCGGAAGCAGTGAAAGCGCCGATCGCATCTCGAGCCCCGGTCGCTACTCCGGCTATAGCGACGCAATTTATGACGACAAATACGAGCTGACCTCGCAGTACGTGCCGGTGAGCGATGGCACCCGACTCGCCATGGATTTGTATCGTCCCAGAGATAAGGCCACAGGAAAGGTCATTAAAACCAGGCTTCCTGTTTTATGGATGCATACGCCGTATAACCGTCGGTACAGCGGCAATGATAAAACGCTGACCGGCGAGGGCTATCCGGGCGCCGCGGCAAGGCTGGTGAAATATGGATACGTCGTCGCTATTGTGGACTTTCGCGGTCTCTATGCGTCCTATGGTCGGAATGTGGCCTTTAACCGCGGAGAATGGCTCACCGCCGCCCGCCGCGACGCTTATGACATAACCGAATGGCTGGCCCGGCAATCCTGGAGCAATGGGAATATCGGCATGTGGGGTTGTTCGGCTACCGGCGGCAGTCAGCTGCAGGCGGCGACCACTGCGCCCCCCCACTTGAAGGCGATATTCCCGATGAGCTGCGAGTTCGACGCCTATTCGTTTCGTGTGCCGGGCGGCATGGCGCCCCCGAAAGACGCCGGCGTTCCGAGCAAGGGGCCGTCCGGCCAAAAATCCCGCGATGCCGCGGCGGAACCGGTGGATGGCGATACGGACAGGTCGATGTTGAGTCAGGCGATTGCGCAGCATGCGAACTCGGTTGATAGTGAAGGCTATGCCCCCTACCGCGACAGTTTTGCGGAGGCCATCACGGATCCGGGCGCTCAACCCTGGTGGATAAAAAGCAGCCCCCATCACTACCTGGAACAGATAAAGGCATCCAAAACCGCCATATATTTAGCCGCCAATTGGGACGAAGGACCCACAAAGCAGGGAGCCTTCTTCACCTTTAACAATGTGACCAATCCGGCAAAATTGATCGTGGGGCCCGGAGGACACTGCGGCTGGGCTGCCGTTCAAAGCCAGACCGGGTTTGATATTACCGTTGAAGAACGCCGCTTCTTCGATTACTGGCTGAAGGGCATCGACAACGGTGTCATGAAAGAAGATCCCGTCTATTACTACACGTATAATGCCCCTGCCGGATTGGAATGGCGCTCGGCCAAACGGTGGCCGCTCCCCAATGAGAAAAGAACCCGGTTCTATCTCGGCAAAGGCTCGCTGAGCACGGCGGCGCCGACGGGGGCGGATCAAAAAGACGAAACCACCGTCGCCTACGATGTCACTCCGGCCAACCTCGCGGCCGGGGGGCTTGTCTACGAAACCTCTCCGCTCCCTAAGGATGTTCAGGTGACGGGCCATCCCTCAGTGAACCTCTGGGTGTCTTCAACCGCGACCGACGGGGATTTCATAGCCACCATTCAGGACGTCGCTCCGGACGGCACCGCCGCATCCTATAACATAAGCGGCAGACTTCGCGCCTCGCTGCGAAAGCTTCAAAAGGCGCCTTACAACAATCTCGGGTTGCCCTGGCACGGCTTCAATGCGGCGGATGTGACTCCGCTGACTCCCGGCCAACCAACCGAGCTTGAGTTCGAGATATTGCCCATATCCATGATTTTCAAAGCGGGCCACCGCATACGTCTGGTGGTTCATTTCGCAGACCCGAGAGCGACGCCCCGGATCGATCCGGCGCCGAAAGTTGCCGTATATCGCGATTCAAAACACAAATCCTACATTACGTTGCCCATGCAACCCTAAATTTCAGGTCTACTATGAAAAACCACCAATTAGTTCTGATGCCGGGAATTTGCATCCTTGCAATCTGGACAGCCTTGACTGCCATATCCGGAGATGCGGCGGCCGACACGGCCGCGCGCAGCATCGCGCCTTATTTCACACCGGCGACATCGCCCTCAAAGGCGCCCGACCCGGACGGGTTCCTGCAGCGCTGGCTGCTGCTCGAACCGATCGAAAAACCGAACCGAACCAACACGGTGTTCACCGACACTTATGTTCGCAATGCCATGAATACGGAGTATTTCCCGAATCAGTTTACGGTTGTTCCGCGGGACGGCGACAAGGTCACTGTGGCGGGCCGGGAGCTTACGTGGCATGCATTGGATTCCACGGGGTTCAACGTCAAGCTTTTCCGCTTTGCCTATGGTTTAAACAAACCAACCTACGGGGTGCTCTTCTGGGCCGTTACCGTCGTTGACAGTCCGCGCGAAATTAAGAACGTCCGCATGGCCGTCGGCTCCAATTCGGCGTCCATGTGGTGGCTCAACGGTTCTGAGGCCGTGGGCCTTTTCGGCGATCGGCGCATGGTCATGGATGACGGCGTTTCAAAACGGCTTACGCTCAAAAAGGGCCGGAACGTTGTTCGTGGCGCCGTTATCAACGGCCCCGGCTTAAGCGATTTCTGCGTCCGCTTTATCGATGAGAACGGCGACCCGATCAAAGACATCGCCTTGAACCTTGAACCGGCCGGAAAGTAAAAAGCAGCGGGTCGCCCGGCGGGTTGTAACAATTGAAATGCCGGTTCCTGACGGCCGCCGCAAAGGAACTCCGGCATATCTTTTATTGCAGGCAAGTTGCCCATCGTGACTCTTCTTTGATTCCTGGAGACCTTATGAAATTTCGAATTTTTTCCGGACTGATTCTTTTGATCACGGGGGTTCCGATCCTTTTTTCCTCCGGTCCTTCCGGCCCGCAGGCGCTGGACGGCGAACCCTACATCCACGATCCCTCAACCATCGTGATGTGCGATGGAAAGTATTACACTTACGGCACGGGCGGCGGCGGCCTGATATCCGATGACGGCTGGACCTGGCGCAGCGGCGCCGTGCGGCCCGGCGGCGGCGTAGCGCCCGATGTCATCAAGATTGGCGATCGCTACTATGTGACGTATGCGCGGGGCGGCGGCGGACTGGCCGGAGGACACGCCGGCAACATCTATGTCATGTGGACGAAAACGCTCGATCCCAAATCTCCCGAATTCGGATTTAAGGACGAGACAATTGTTGCCTCGTCCGATGGCGTCGAGGATTGCGATGCCATCGATCCCTCATTTTTTCTCGATCCCACGGATGGACGCCTGTGGCTTACCTACGGGACCTATTTTGGCTTTATACGGATCGTGGAGCTCGATCCCGGAACCGGGAAGCGCATGCCCAACAATGAGCCGATCAACATCGCCATCGACATGGAAGCGACTGCGATGCTGTACCGAGACGGGTGGTACTATCTCCTGGGCACTCACGGCACCTGCTGCGATGGAGCCAATTCGACCTACAACATCCGTGTGGCGCGATCCAGGAAGGTGACCGGACCTTTCCTGGATCACATGGGTGTGGACGCACTGAAAGGCGGCGGCAAACTCGTTGTGGGCGCCGGCGAGCCCTTTGTGGGGCCCGGCCACTTCGGACTGCTGGATCTCGGCGACGGCGTTCAGAAATTCTCCTGCCATTACGAGGCCGACCTCAACCGGGGCGGGCGCAGCGTTCTGGACATTCGCCCGCTGCTCTGGAAGGACGGATGGCCGGTTGCCGGAGACAATTTCCAGGAAGGCACGTATGCGATTCAGTCGGAACGCAGCGGGTATGCGCTGGAACTGGCGGTCGATTTTGTGCGGATGGCCGGCGGGATGCGCGGCTTTGGCCCGCCAAGCGGACCAGTGACTCCCATTCCGCCGCAAAACCTTGCGGAAGTGTCGGATAAGTGGCCGGCAGGCATTATCGACATTCGCATCGGCGATTATATGTTCCGGCCGCATCAGAAATGGAAGATTACGCCCGTCCCCAATGCCGGGGGATATCCCGGCTCACCGTATTTCAAGATCACCATTGCGGGCACGGAGCGAGCTCTGGCGGCAACGGCTGAGGGTGAAGTGGTTGCTGTTCCTGCATTCACCGGGAGTCCGGAACAGTTATGGCGTATCGATCAGCTGACCGACGGGACTTATCGCATCATGCCCAAGGCGATGCCGGGTTCCGGCGAACCGGCGGCGCTGACAGCCGTGGGCCGCAGTACGCCGACTCTGGCTAAATTCGATCCCAGGAGTGATAAAGCCCGTTGGAGTTTCCGGAGGCTTTGAAGTGCAAGGCGGATCCTGAAAGGCGGCCTGGAAATCGGGAAAATGCCTGCGAAAAGAGTAACCGCGAAGACGCGAAAAGCTCAAAAAAACGCCAAAAAAGATCTATAATTTTTTCGTTGCGTTTTTTCGCGGCCTTCGCGTCTTCGCGGTTTATCTACATTAGCGGCCGCCCGGCATGCCGCCGCCGACCGTGCGTTTCAGCTTGAGCTCATCGCCGGCAAGAGTCCCTGTCCATACTATTTTGAAATCCTGTCCGTTCGTCTGGCGGACATAATCAAAGGAAATAGTATTCCCCTCTATCTTGCCTTCCTTGAACTCGATCGTTCCCGGCATCTGGGGATTGACAATCGTTCCCGACAATTTGGACCCGTCGACTTTGAGTTCCAGCTTTATTTCGTTCTCCCCGTCTTTGATGATCCAGTGTCCGGCCGCTCCAATCGATGCCGTGCTCCCTTTTTCTCTCCTGGCGGTAAATTCGGAACCGGCGTTTCCGGCCATCATGCCGCGGCCTGCGCCTGGCGCACCCGGTGTGCCGCGTCCCGGCCCCGCCCCCGGCATGCCCATGCCGAAGCTTACCGGCTCGCCGTTGTATTTTCCGATGGAAGGGGGAGGTGTGACGGATCCGGCAGGTTTGAACAGCATCTGCGCCATCAAGTAAAGATTGTTGTTCCACACCGGGACTTCGTGGCCCCCGGTGTCGACATACCAGACATGGTCAATTTTCGCCTTGTCTAAAGCCAGGTGCAGGTTCCAACTCCCGGTGATCAGGTTGTCCTTGTCGCCGCAGCCGATCCACAGCAGGCTCAGTTTGTCCTTGGCCTGTTGAATTTTGGGGACGAGAACATCGGGCTGCTGGAGATTGGGCGCGGAGGAGAAGCCGCCGACCCAGGCGAATTTATCAATATTATTGATGCCGAAGTTAAGACCTTGGCCGCCGCCCATCGACAGGCCGGCAATTGCGCGATTGTCCCTGTCTGCTTTTACGGAGTAGCGGGATTCTATGTAGGGAATCAGGTCCTGGAGCAGGTCCTTTTCAAAAAAGGCGTAATAATTAAAATCCGCCATGAAATTGCTTGAGGGCGGATCGGAAGTCGCGCGGCCGTTCGGCATTACGATGATCATCGGCACGGCCTTTTTGTCGGCGATGAGATTGTCGAGAACCTTGTTCGCGGCGCAGAGGGTCGTCCAGTGCGTCTCATTGCCGCCGATTCCGTGCATCAGGTAGAGGACGGGATATTTTTGAGTCGGATCATAATTCGGCGGCAGGTAGACAACGGCTTTGCGTTCGACGCCGATACTCTTTGAGTTATAGGTAATAGTCTCCAGTTTCCCCTTGGGTATGTCCGGCCGGACCTGGATAAAGTCCGCGGGTGCGTGATTGGGCAATGTAAGGACAGAAGCTGCCGCTGTCAGTGCCAATGCGGCAAAGAGCATGCAGCTAAGCAATAATTTCCAGTGCAGCCTGTTTGTACAACGCATGAAGTACCTCCGTCTGTAAGATGTTTTAGTAGCGACCATATTCTTTGATGGATTGCAGCATGGCCTGCATGTCTTCAACCTGCACTTTATCCGGCATCTTGATTACCAGGATCAGGCCGCCATTTCCGCCGCATTTGTCGATAAGGTTTTTAAGGAAGGATTCCAGCTGGCCGATGGACCAGAGCTTGCACGTGTTCGGACATCGAACCAGCAGGGCGCTATGGCCTCCCAGTATCTCCTTGGCCCGAACCGCATCGGCAGCTTCGATCGACACCAATATCTTCCCCTTGGGCAATTCCAGCAGATATTCCAGCCGATCACCGAACACCGCTTCGAAAAACGGCACCGGGACGTACCCCAGGTCCACATGAGT
>CAZLHW010000223.1:0-6773 GCA_964559085.1 uncultured Acidobacteriota bacterium
CGACGCTTAGGCGACATGGTTCACTCCTTCGATCGTATTCGGTCCGGTGCGGGCGGAACCGCCGGCCAGGCGAAATACCCATAAATCTTTTTTAGCCCTATAAAAATTGGGATGAGCGGCCAGTAGCGACCGATGATGCGCCATGCGGAGAACGGCGCGTAGAGGTTTTCAATAAGGAAAATCACCCCGAGCGCTATCAGGATCAGGCCTGCGGTCAGGGCTCCGGAATAGGATCGGGCGGTCATATCAAATGTCCTCGTTTTTCAGGGATGGCGGTGGAGGCGGCGCGCCGGTCCATTCATCGGGCTGGGACTTGCGGCGGTGAAGAGCGCGATAGATCAGGAAGGCGCGGATCAGAATGAAAATCACCGGCCAGAAGCGATTCAGAATGAAGAAGGGAATCAGGTTGTGCAGGAAGAATAGGACTCCCAGGATAATCAGGAAGACACCCCACCCTACGAGAGTTTTATCCTGCCGCGCAGGTTCATCGTCCAAAGAGCCTGTTTTGAGCCGGCGCCGAACTCTGGCTTCCGCGCTTCGGTAGGCGTCAAACATGGTAAACAGGATGAAGACAAAAGCGCCGAATCCGAAAACCGCGCTCAGGCGACTGCCCATGACGGCCAGCGCGGCCCAGACTGCAAAATAGGCAAGCGCTTTCATATATTCCGTATTGTAGACGGCCCCCAGGCCGGGAATGATGGCGCAAAAAGCCGCCCGTTTGGGAGCATCGCTTGGGAGCCGAAGGCCTTTGAAGGTGGAAGCCCATTCAGCTCCTTCAACCAGACAATCCTGGCAGTACACTTTGCCTTTTATCCGGTGTGCGCATTCGCTGCACAGAAATTTGTTGCACGCGGCGCAGAGTTCCTGAGATTCAACTGCAGGATGATAGGAGCATTTCATGTTCGTTACCTCGCATTCCATTTCCGCTCGGTGTTCGCCTTAATTCCGAAGCCTGGCCGGATAGAGTAAGCTCTCCTAGGCCGAAAGCGACAGCAGACTGCTGCTTTTTTGCTTTGGGGCGTCCTCTTTGGGCGGAGCCGGTTCTCCTGATTTTTTTCGTCCTTCAACCGGGACTTCCATCTGTTCCAGCATGAAGCGCAGCTCGTTCCATGCATTGTTCTTGATACGGTGATACTGTGCCTGCCATGCGTTCTTTTTTTCGTAGATTTTCAACCCTTCCCCATACAGCTGCTGCACGCTGCGATCCATGATTTGAAAGAGGCCTCTGGGGGAAAGGGAGGAAAAAGTCACGGAGAGTTTTGGCATCATGACGTCAAAAAGGATGATTAGAAAAAGCACCGCCAGGCTTGTTCCAACCGCCAGCCGTGGTGTGAGCAACGGGCGCACAAAGTATTGATGGAATAGTTCACGGAAGGATCGGGTTCGGGGTCGGCCGGATGTACGGAGCAGGATGCTTTCAATCAAGCGCGGGTCCATGTCGAGAATTGGGAAATGGCGGCACAGAGCAAGAGCCGATTGCATTTCGCGGAGCAAAGCCGAGCAGTGGGGGCAGCTGTCGAGGTGCATTGCGATCTGTTGCTGCTCATCAGGCGGTCTGCTGCCGTCCAGGTATTCGCTCAGAATCAGTTCTACCTTCGAGCATTCCATAACCACCTCTACAGTTGCATTCCCAAAGCTGCCCGCCTCTTCATTAATAGCTTGGCCAATTCCAGCCGGCCGCGGTTGATCCTGCTCTTGACGGTTCCTTCCGGGACGCCGAGCAGGTCGGCGATATCCTGGTAGGCCATCCCTTCAATATCTCTAAGTATAATGGCTTCCTTTAATTCAGGAGAGAGGTCGCGAAGTCCATCCTGCAGAAATTTTGATGCTTCCACCTGTTCAGCCAAGCGTTGCGGATTGGGAACCTTTTCATCTTTTATGTTCATGGTTTCCAATTCCTCGCTTCCTGCCGCCTGAGGGAATCGACGGACCTGCCTGTAATGATCGATTATCAGGTTTCGGGCAACTCGCAAAATCCAGTTTTGAAAACTGCCCACCTCCGATCGATAGCTCTTCAGGTTCTGATATACGCGGATCAGAATATCCTGTGTCAGATCCTCCGCCTCTTCCTTGCGGTTGGTGTATCTGTAGCTAAGGTTATAGATACGCTTTCCGTAGGACGTAACCACAATTTCCCAGGCAGCATCGTCTCCCTGAAGACAGCGCTCTACAAGTTTTTGTTCGCCCGAGAGCACTTGCATCTCCTTGGCCGCTACCTTGTTTCTAGTCATGGAAACGAAGCAAGACGTATCCAGGTTCAATAAATAAATGCAATTATTTCAAATCAACCGAAGTGATGCGCCAATTCTATTTGAGTAAAAGCCAAAAGAAAAGGCGACAATCGGCTCTCATCAGTCTGCCCGGCAACAATCCTGGACACCCATGCAATGCATGTAATGGAGTAACGTGGGGAAATCGATGGATGTCCAGTTTTGGCGAGCGGCTGCTTTCGCGCTTGACCTTTTAAGGGATTTCTTATTAACTCTTACATTATCTTTGGTTTAGAGAAGCGATGCCGTGTTGTTAAAGATAAGGTACCGGATGTCTTCAACATCTCGACCAAAAGGCCGCCATTATGAAGTGTCCTTACTGCGGATTCTTAAAAGATCGTGTTGTTGATTCTCGGGAGAGCCGGGACGGAGATTCCATTCGGCGCCGCCGCCAGTGCCTGAATTGCGCGCGTCGGTTTACGAGCTATGAGCGCAGCGACGAAATCCCCTATATGGTGGTAAAAAAAGACGGCGGCAGAGAGCGATTCGATCGGAACAAAATTCTGAACGGACTTCTTAAAGCATGTGAAAAGAGACCCGTCAGTCTGACGCAGCTTGAGAAGATAGTCGACAAAGTAGAACAGACCGTTCAGGAAAGCCCGGATCGCGAACTGGAATCCGATAGCATCGGAAAGATTCTCCTTTCTGAACTGAGGCGCATTGACAAGGTAGCCTATCTCCGATTTGCCTCCGTCTACCTCGAATTCGAGGATGTCACGGAATTCATGAGAGAGATCAACGATCTGTTCGAAAAAAAGCAGTAGCATCCGACGGCAGGCTATAGCGCTGCATGCCGAAATTAATGGACGAAAATCAGATAGTTCAATTGCTTCTGGACCGCTATGGCGTTAAAAGCCCGCTGATAAAAAAAGGGATTGGAGATGATGCGGCCGTAATCCGTCCGTCGGCGTCCGGAGAATTTCTTGTGATAACGACGGACATGCTTTTGGAAGGCATAGACTTCCGTCCGGAGTGGACCACGCCGCGCCGGCTTGGCTGCAAATCGATCGCGGTCAACGTGAGTGATTTGGCTTCCATGGGAGCTCGCCCGCTTTTCTTTACGGTCTCACTGGCCGTCCCCGCCGATATCTCAAGGCGTTGGATTCTGGACTTCTATGACGGATTGACCGACCCGGCCGTTACCCGAGGCGCCCGACTGATCGGCGGAGATCTTTCGCACACGACCGACGGCATTGCCATTTCCATAACGGCGATAGGGGAATCTGTAAATCGCAGGCTTCTTTATCGCTCCGGAGGCCGCGCGGGTGATTTCCTTTATGTGACCGGAGTCCTTGGCCGATCGGCGGCCGGCCTTCAACTCCTCCGGAATGGCTGCATCCGTACTCGGTCCCGCGCCCGACAGGAGGCGCTGCGAGTGCACCAAAGCCCTGAATCCCGCTGCGACGCCGGACAGTGGCTGGCGCAATGCGGTTTAGTTCACTGTATGATGGATCTTAGCGATGGTCTTTCGACCGATCTCCCCCGCCTGTGCGCTGCGAGTAAGGCGGGAGCCGAAATCCGCATTGCAGATCTGCCGATCTTTCCCGAATCCCGATCCTGGAATTGCGATCCTGTGGAATTGGCGCTGCATGGCGGCGAGGATTTTGAGTTATTGTTTGCCGTGCCGGTTTCCAAATCCCGCCTTTTAGAGGAAAGATACCCGTCCAACCTTCCCAAAATAACGCGCATCGGCAGGATGACGCCGAATGTCGGCGAAATATGGGTAGTGGAAAACGGCAAACGGGCCCGCCGGCTTCCGAATCGCGGCTATGATCACTTTCGCCCTCCCTCGAAGTTGCGCCGCTGAAAACCCTGAACGCGAATCCGGAAAAACCTTCAGTTTCATGGAAAAGACCCTCGGCCCAAGCCGTCAAGGCTCCATTTTGCGAATTGCGGTGGCAATTGCCTGGCCGTATGCTTTATGTTAAATAATCGCCACACTTTTGGATGAGGGCTTTATGAATGGAAATGCGGGCGATTCCGTCCCGCCAAAATCCCTGCACGATCTGGAAGATCTGCTGGGGTACCACTTTAAGAATCAGGATCTGCTTCTCCAGGCGCTGACGCATCGCTCCTACGTTAATGAAAACGAAGCGGAGCGTGTACGGAATAACGAATCTCTCGAATTCCTTGGCGATTCGGTCTTGGGATTTATCATAAGCTCCCGTATTTTCGAGAACCACCCCGAGCTGACCGAAGGCGAGCTCAGCAAAATCAAAGCCTTCCTTGTAAGTGCAGCGAATCTTGTGCGGCTCGCGGAGAAAATTCGGCTGGGAGACTTTATCCGGCTTAGCCGGGGGGAAGAGAAAACCGGCGGCCGGACCAAGCGCGCGATCGTTGTGGATGCCTTTGAGGCCATCGTCGGCGCGCTTTACCTGGACGGAGGCGTGGAAGCCGCCTCGGATTTTGTGGGGAGGCAGATTGGAGAGTTCCTCTCATTGCTGGACTTGAAACAGCTGACCTATGGAGACTTCAAGTCCGCGCTTCAGGAGCAGCTTCACAATCTCGGCAGGCCTGAACCGGTGTATCGTGTTGTGAACGAATTCGGTCCGGATCACAGAAAAACTTTTGTTGTTCAGGTCATCATCCACGGCGAAGTTGTCGCGGAATCCTCCGGCAGAACAAAAAAAGAGGCTCAGCAATCGGCCGCCCGCCTGGCTCTCGAAACTTTGAAGACACGCCCTTAGTCGATCCGCCGGCCTCTTGTGAGACTGACTGCGGAAGCAGCCTTTTTATGAAGTCTCCATGTTTTTGATTTCCTCAGCAAGCTTTTGGACTTCTCGATTATGGGGATCCCATTGCACTAATTCCCGCAGTTGCGCTTCCGCTTTGCGGCGAAGCCCAACTTTTATATAGAGGCGCGCCAGCTCCAGACGACTGGCAATGGATGTACTGTCGAGCTCCAGGGCTTTTAGAAGATGCTGCTCCGCGCTTTTTCGGAGTTTTGGGATTTTGGATTCGGCGACTCCGAGATAATGATTAAATTTGGCTTTTTCGGGCGCCAGCCAGACGCAGGCTTTCAGATGCTCCACCGCCTTTTCGAAATCGCCGCATTTCAGCAGCGCGCGGCCTTCCCGATAAATCGCTTCCGCCGTTTTCTCGTCATCCGACTGCGCCGTTCCGCGGGACTTAAGCTCCGCTTCCACTTTGCTCTCGCTGGAGAGGCGTTTTTCATCGTAGTCTGCCCGGAATACGGGATCCTTCAGCGTGAAGTATGCCCTGTTGATGCAGGCGAAAACCTGTTCTGCTTTTGCGCGGGTTTCTTCGGAAAACGCAGCGGATTGAAAGCGATCGGGATGATACTGCCGGGCCAATTGATGATAGGCGGCCTGTACCTCATCTGAGCTTGCTTCCGGAGAAATGGATAGGATTTCATATAAACTTGCGGTCTTGAAACCCGCAAGCATATCTTCAAGGATTCGGAGTGCGGAATCCTGCTCCAGCGCCACGGAGGGCCCGTGGCGTACAGGCGACGGCTCCGCGGTGTGTATGAGGCCCAGCACGAGGAGGCGCAGAAGTATCTCCTCCGGTTTTGCATCGGCGTCCGAAAGGAGCGGATATAGATCTTCCGCCTTCATCGGCTTCTCAAGCAGCGCCCAGGCACGGGCTTCCGCCTTGTTCAGCGGATAGTCCGGGGGGCTCGCTGACGCCTCGGCGGTTCGGCAAAGAGTTTTTTCGGCGAAGCCTGAAGGGATCCGGATGAAGCGTTCTGAAATGGAGCGGCTCGCCGAAAGGAGCAGCGCTTCAAGAAGGGATAAGCCGAGATGGATCTTGTATCGAACCAGGCTGTCGCTCGGATAGAGATGAATGTCGCAATTTTCCCAGGACAATAGGGAGGCCAGAATGATAATAGCCTGTTCGCGCCGCGCATTTTCAAGGTCGTGTTCTCCGGAATTCGACACAGCAAGAAACGCTTCCTCGCTCGTCTTTCCGCCTTTCATCAATGAGGCGATTTCCTTGATTCCGGTTCGAGGCAGGATGTTCTGTTTGACGGCGATCCTGGCGAGGTGCTCATCGGGAACATTGCTTTCGGCAAACACAAGCAGGCCCTTGTTCACGACCAGCTGTTTTTTTTCGGCGCCCTTTTCAACCCGGACAACAGCGCTTGTTGCGTTATTGTGCAATTCCAGCAGAATATGCAGCAGTTTTCCCTTTATGGGCATCTTGATCCCCAGAAAATCTACCCGTGCCGTCCCGATAAAAACCAGAAAGCGAGGAGAGCAATCGTGTCGTAGGCGCTATGTGCAATGACCGGTGCGATCAAGCTTCCGCTCAGGATATAGACGATTCCAAAAATAAATCCGTAAATAGCTGCTATGAAAATCCCCTGAACTCCTTGAACATAGTGCCCCAGGCCGAAGCCGATACTCCACAAAACAAGTCCCAATCCCGCCCCCCCCAGGTAGAGCCGAAATCTAGTGAGGATAAAGGCGCGTTGCAGCTCCTCCTTGATGCCCCCTGCCACCAGGGCGGCAATTATGAAGAGTATCAGCTGCTGAGGCG
>CAZLHW010000224.1:0-6751 GCA_964559085.1 uncultured Acidobacteriota bacterium
ATCGCAAACCCCTGGGCAAATTCCCCATCAACCGGTCGGCGCGGTGCAACGCATGCGGGCTTTGCGCGGAAGTCTGCGCCTACGGAGTGCACCGCAAGCCCGACATCTATTCCATGACTCTGCGGCCGCTGGACTACCGGTGCATCGGCCCCGCGTGCGCCGAGTCCCGAAATTCCTGCATCCGCCGGTGCCCGCAGAAAGCGCTGACACTGCAGCTGAATCCCAATATCGAGTGTCTTGGAGATGCGCGCTGGTCCAGTGATCTGATCCTCGCAACCTGGCACCAGGCCGAAACCGGGCACACGCCGCCGCCGCATCTGGAGTACCGGCACGGTGCATCGGGCGGCGGTTTCGACAGGATCCGCTTCCGGTTTGAGGTGCCCGAACTCGCTGCGGCCGCCCCGCCGCAAGCGGAAATAAGGTTGAAAGAGGAAACCGAAATAGACACGGGCCTGGATCTCAACCGGCGGGATGACGGCAGGCCACAGGTTCACATTGATATCGCCGTCTACGGCGGGGGCATGAGTTTTGGATCCGTGAGCATTCATACCATTCTTGCCAAAGCGCGTGCGGCCGCCGCATGGAACTCCTTCAGCTGTACCGGAGAAGGGGGGTATCCCGACAGGCTCAAGGCTTATGACGACCATATGATCACACAGGTGGCCACCGGTCTTTTCGGTGTGCGGGAAGAGACGATTCAGCGCGTGCGTATTGTGGAATTCAAATATGCGCAGGGCGCAAAGCCGGGCCTGGGCGGCCATCTGCTCGGAGATAAGAACACGCCCGCGGTGGCCCGCATGCGGGGCGCAGTGCCGGGCAATGCTTTGTTCAGCCCCTTCCCCTTCCACAGCGTCTACAGCGTTGAGGATCACAAAAAGCATCTGGATTGGATCAAGGAAGTGAATCCCCGCTGTCTTGTCAGCGTGAAGGTCTCCACCCCGACCGATGTGGACATGGTCGCCGTCGGAAGCTACTACGCCGGAGCTCATATTATCCATCTGGACGGCAGCTACGGCGGCACGGGGGCCGCCCCGGACATAGCGAAAAAAAACATCGCCATGCCGATCGAATATGCTATCCCGAAGGTTCATAAATTTCTCCGCACCGAGGGTATTCGGGACAAGGTGACCCTGATCGCATCCGGCGGCATTCGCACGGCCTATGATGCGCTGAAGGCCATTGCGCTGGGCGCCGACGGCGTCGTCATCGGCACGGCCGAAATGGTGGCGCTCGGATGCGTGCGCTGCGCCTGCTGCGAGAGCGGGCGGGGCTGCCCGCGCGGCATTGCTTCCACGGATCCGGAATTGATCCACCTGATGGAGCTCGAGTGGGCGACTCAGAGACTGATCAATCTTCAGAATGCATGGCATGAACAAATGATAGCCGTGCTGCGGCGATTGGGGATGTCGTCCATCCGCGACCTTTGCGGGCGGACGGACGTTCTCTGCTACCTGGCGGACGACCGGCAGGCGGCCCTTTCCTAGATTGCGAGTAGACCCAGTGAGCCATACAGCAGAAAAATTGTTGGCTGCCCGATCCGGCCTGTACCGGGCGGCGGGGCGGCATCCCATAAAGAAATCGGCTGAGGAGGGCGGATGCGGCGTAACCGGTTTCGCCTGTACCATCCCGCTGGCCGGCCGATTTATCTACGAGCCCTCCATACAGATGCAGAACCGCGGCAACGGCAAAGGGGGCGGTATCGCCGCCGTCGGGCTTGTCCCCGAGCAGATGGGCGTTCCCCGAGAAGTGCTGGACACCCATTATCTTCTCCAGATCGCTCTGCTCGATCCCTCCTGCCATGCCGACATGGAGCGGCGATTCGTTCTGCCGTACTTCGATGTGGCCGTCTCGGCGCGTCAGCCGCATATCCAAGAGTACCGGGATATTCCGGGACTGGAAGTCCGGCCTCCCGATGTGCATCGCTATATCGTTCGCGTCAAGCCCGATGTGTTGAAAGCCTTTGCGGAACAGACGGGATTGGGCGATCTTCCTCCGCGCGAGCTTGAGGACGAATTCGTCTGGCGCAATTCCTACCGCCTCAACGAGGAGTATTACGCGTCGCTGGGAGAGAAGCGGGCGTTTGTGCTCTCGCATGGAAGAGATCTGCTGGTTTTCAAGCTGGTCGGTTATGCCGAACAGAACGTGGAATATTATCAGCTTCAGGATTTCAAGGCGCATGCCTGGATCGCGCACCAGCGATATCCCACCAAAGGGCGCGTGTGGCATCCGGGCGGGGCGCACCCGTTTGTGGGCCTGAACGAAGCGCTGGTGCACAATGGCGATTTTGCCAATTACTATTCGGTCTGCGACTATCTCCGCCAGCGGAATATTCGCCAGCAGTTTTTGACCGATACGGAAGTTTCGGTGCAGCTCTTCGATTTGTGGGACCGCATTTATAAATACCCGCTTGAGTACATCATTGAGGCGCTGGCGCCGACGACGGAACTGGATTTCGATCAGCTGCCGCCGGAGAAGCAGGCTGTTTACAGGCAGATTCAGGCGGCCCACATCCATGCATCGCCCGACGGGCCCTGGTTTTTCATCATTGCCCGAAGCCAGCCCGACCGGAAAAGGGTGCAGCTGCTCGGCATCACCGACACGTCAATGCTGCGTCCGCAGGTGTTTGCCCTCTCCGACAGCGGCGATGTGCAGATCGGCTTGATCTGTTCGGAAAAGCAGGCCATCGACGCCACGCTGCGGAGCCTGGCCAGGGAAGACATGCGCTTCTGCCCGGTTGCCGACAAATACTGGAATGCGCGCGGCGGATCGAGTACGGACGGCGGGGCCTTCGTGTTCTCGGTGGATTCGGACGGAAACGGGGGGAAGAGACTGTCCTGCACGAATAAATTCGGGCAGGAGGTCAAACTGGATATCGGCTCCGTCCGGTGCGATCTGCCGGAAGCGGAAAGCGCGCCCGAGCAGCCGATGGACGGTTTGCGCGAGCTTGTCCATCAATGGCTGCAGAGGGGCCATACGGATGCTTTGTTCGCTCACGCCCGGGAACTCCCCTCCTGGTCGCCGGGCGATCTCGCGCGCTTCTGCCGGCTGGTGGTTCATAGCGCCGACAATGCCAAATCCCGCGCAACGGCCATCGAGGCGCTCACTTTGTTGCGGGACCGGCCGTTCGATACCGGACAAAAACGTCGCGCCACCGTCGTCTGGGTTGTCGAGAAAAGCCTCGAGGAGCTTTTTGACACCGCGCCCCTCTTCGGAGAACCGGCAAGCCGTTTCTGGCGCCGCATAAACTGGGAATCCCGCCATGGCCTTGCGGCGCCGCGCGCCGGGGAGGAGCTGCTGGTTATCGATGCGCACGGCTTCCCGCCGGAGGGGGAGGACTGCGACGCGGTTCTTCTGCGCAAAGCGTACCAGGCGGGCTGGAAGCGCTTCGTCGTCTACCGCCTGCGCGGGCAGCGTTTCCACGGCGCCGGCCTCGGCCCGGATACCCGGGATGTCCGCATCGATCTGTACGGGTCCGTCGGCGATTATGCAGCCAGCGGAATGGACGGGATGCAGATTTTCATTCACGGCAATGCGCAGGATCAGGTGGCTCAGATCGCCAAGAGCGGAAAGCTGGTTATCTACGGAGACGTGGGACAGACTTTCATGTATGGCGCCAAAGGCGGCGACGTTTACGTCCTGGGAAATGCGGCCGGCCGGCCGCTGATCAACGCTGTCGGACGCCCCCGCGTTGTTATCAATGGAACCTGCCTGGACTTTCTGGCGGAATCCTTTATGGCCGGAGACCCGCTGACGGGCGGCGGCTTTGTAATCCTGAACGGCGTCGAGTTCGACGGGCGCGGCCGGCTTGCCGCGCAACCCACGCCCTATCCCGGAAGCAATCTGTTTTCGCTGGCCAGCGGCGGCGCCATCTATATCCGCGACCCGCATCACCAGGTGGTGGAGCGGCAACTGAACGGTGGCGTCCTCTCGACGCTCACCGATAAGGATTGGCGCTTAATCCGTCCTTACCTGGTTGAAAATGAACGGCTGTTCGGTATTCGGCTGAAGGACTTGCTGACGGTCGACGGCCGGCAGCGCATGCCTCAGGAAGTGTACCGTAAGGTCAGCGCCGTCAAGCTTGCAGTATTGGCGGGAACGAAAAAATAATTCGAGATTCGAATCTCGAATTTCGAATCGGTAATCCAAATGACAGCAATTATTGAAAACGATACGGTGGGAGCGGTGCTGGTTTGCGGCGCCGGAGTGGCCGGGCTCCAGGCTTCGCTGGATCTGGCGGCGGGAGGCTTCAAGGTTTACCTGCTTGATTCGCAACCGGCCATCGGCGGCAGAATGGTGCCGCTCGACAAGGGGCTTTCCGACGGCGACTGCGCGATGTGTGTCCTGTCGCCCAAGCTGGTTGAATGCGCGCGGAACCGAAATATTGAAATCCTCACGCTGGCCGATGTTCAAAAAGTGTCGGGCCATGCGGGCCGTTTCACGGTCCGCATCCGCCAAAATCCCCGATACGTGGATATCAGGAAATGCGAGGGCTGCGGCAATTGCGCCGATGTTTGTCCTGTCCGCCTTCCGAATGAGTTTGACGCCGGACAGAGCATGCGAAAGGCCATTTACCGCACTTCGGCGCAAGCCATTCCCAATGCGTTTGCGATTTCCAAAGCGGCAGGACGGCCGCCGTGTACGACGGCGTGTCCTGCCGGAGTGAATATACAGGGAACGCTGGCGCTGTTCGTCGCCGGAAAATATGCCGAAGCGTATGACCTTCTCCTCCGGCGCTGCCCGATTCCGGCTTCCTGCGGGCGCGTGTGCCCGCATCCCTGCGCAAGCGCCTGCAACCGGGGGTCGATGGAGGGAGCGGTTTCCTTCGCCGGCATCGAACGGTTCCTTGGGGATTATGTTCAGGCGAATCCGAATCTGCTTTCCCGGCCTCCGCGGCCTGAGCCCCTGGAAGGAACTGTTGCCGTGATCGGCGGGGGCGCCGCGGGATTAACGGCTGCGGCCGATCTGGCCCGGATGGGATACGGGGTGACGCTTTTCGAAGCCAGAGACCATTTGGGCGGCATGCTCCGCTACGGCATTCCCAGTTTCCGTCTTCCGAAGGATATTCTGGAAAAAGAGATTGAGTCCATTATCGGCCTGGGCGTGAAGGTTCAAACCGGCACTGCGATCGCCAGGCCGAAGGATTTGCTCAAATCGGCGGATTCTCCCGCGGGAGCTTTTGACGCGGTATTGATTGCTGCCGGCGCCCCGCTCGGCCGCAAGCTGAACATTCCCGGCGAGGATGCAGAAGGCGTTTTGGATGCGCTGGATTTTATCGGCGCGCTGAATGCCGGCCATGCTCCCCGGATCGGGCCGAAAGTTCTCGTCATCGGCAGCACGGATATTGCGATCGATGCGGCGCGCAGCGCGCGCCGCCTGCAGGGCGTGGAGACGGTCCGCCTTGCCTGCATGGAGGGGCGCACCGAGATGCAGGCTCAGTCCGAGCTCGCAGACCAGGCGGGTGAAGAGGGCGTCCTTTTTCATAACGGGCTGGATGCCACCAGAATGGAGACAGCGGGCGGCAGGGTTGTGTCGGCATTCTTCCGCGCCTGCACCAGCGTGTTTGATGTGTACCGCGGCTATAAACGCTTTAATCCTCTTTTCGATGATTCTCAGATTTCAAACATTCCTGCGGATACGGTGATTGTGGCGGTCGGTCGCGACACGGAAGCCCGGGGCTTCGGCCTGGAACTGCGTCCCGGCGGAAGGATTCTTGTTGACAACGGGACTCTGGCCGCGAGCATCAAAGGCATTTTTGCCGGAGGCGAGGTTGTGCTGGGCGCCGCATCCGTTGCCGACGCGATAGCGCAGGGGCATAAAGCCGCCGCGTCGATCGACGCGTTTATCCGGGCGACAGCCGGCATCCGCCGCGCCGATTTCATTCCCGCGCCGCCCCATTCCGTCGCCGCGGAGAATCCTCCAAAGCCCGCACCCAATCCCAATCCGGAAGCGGCCCCAAAATCGCCGGTCAGGATGCCGCGGCGCGATATCGCGGAACGGTGCTCCGATATGCGGGAAGCGGTTTTGGGATATACCCTTGAGCAGGCTCTGGATGAGGCGGGGCGATGTCTCTCCTGCGGACTCTGCAGTGAATGCCTGCAGTGTGTGCAGGCCTGCGGCGCGGGGGCCATCGTGCATGATCAGCAGCCGACGGAGAGAGAGATTGAAGTGGGCGGTATCCTTTTATCCGAAGACGCGGGACAAGCGGCTGCATGGTCCGGCATCGGCGACGGACTTTACCGCACCGGCGAATCGGGGGAGCTGCGGAGCATCCCCGATTTGATTGTGCGGGGTTCCGCCGCTGCGGCGCAGGCCATGGAGCAGCTGACATCGGTGCGCGGCACCATGATCCAGCGCCATGAATATCCATGGGAGAGAGATGTGGCGGATGAAGCGCCGCGAATCGGCGTATTTGTTTGCCGGTGCGGACGGAATATTTCTTCCGTGGTGGACGTGGATCTGGTCGTTCGCCGGGCGGCGAAAAAGCCGTATGTGCAGTATGCGGAATCGTGCCAGTACACCTGTTCGGAAGGCAACCAGAGACATATCAAAGAGGTGATCCGCAAATATCGGCTCAATCGCCTGGTTGTGGCTTCCTGTTCCTCCGGGTCGCGGGCGGGGGTGGTGTCTGTGTAGCCCGCGGTGTCGGTGCCCGCGTCGCCCGCGGTAGCGGTGCCCTCGTCGCGCGCGGTGGCGGTGCCCGCGTAGCCCGCGGTAGCCGGGCCCGCGTCGCCCGCGGTAGCCGTGCCCGCGT
>CAZLHW010000225.1:0-5542 GCA_964559085.1 uncultured Acidobacteriota bacterium
AACGCCTACTGGGAGCGGGAAGCTCTCATAAAAAATCAAGTCCAGGACTTCTTCCACGACAAGGATGCCGAATAGGGAACGGGGTGTCCGGCAAACAATGTGTTTTCCCTCTGTTTTTCCCGGACACAGCAAAAAGGCCGTTGGAATCAACGGCCTCGGGAGAAATGTTCAATCCAGAAAGATCCCTGTTTAAAAATCCTTATAAAAAGATGATCTTATCAGCGCAACCTCCGAGAGATGCGGGTACTAAATCGCTCCTGTCGCGATCTCTCCGATAGCGCGAGGCAGAACAGCCCGGGCGGCGTTTCCGCCGCAGCCGCCTGAAACTACAGTGTGCCGATTTCCTGCGCTGCGAGCACCAAAGGTGCGTGGCAGAGTTGCCCAGGCTGCAGGATGTTTCGATTCCTGCAGCCTGGGTTGCCGGCCAACAGATCCATCAGCCCTGACACGGGGCGGCGCAGATAGACCCGCGCTTCTTTACGGCATCTGCTTTTTTTCAAATTTCCATTTGGAATCGCTGCAGAGACCGCAGGACGGGCCGGAAAACATCTTGCCTGCCGTTTCGTCCTTTTTGAGAGTCCATTTCAGCCATGCCACGGCGACTTTCCCGAATTCGCCGCCATTCGGCTGACTGTAGGTTCCTCCGTGACCCACATCAAGGTTAGCCAGGGCGACCGGGACTTTGCTGATTTTTGCAAAATCGTCGACACCCTGCGGGTAGGCAATGTCCTTCTCTCCGCCATTGATATAGATAACAGGCGAGTGCAGTTTCTCGAGCACTTCCTTCCCCACCGCAGGCATTGACATCATCATACCGCCTGGAGGCGTTTTCCCCTGGGTGCCTCCGGCCGGAGGCGCTTCGGGCTGTTTTGCTCCTGCCTGAGGAGGCGGCCCCACTTTCGGAGCTCCAATTTTGGGCGCCCCTCCCGGACCGAATAATCCGCTATTCATGACAAGGATCGTGGAAACGCGCGGATCGGGCGCAACTTCCAATGCCTGCAGCCCTCCACAGCTGTGGCCGAATACGCCGAATTTGGACGGATCCACTTTCCCATAATATTTGCTGCCGCTGCGCTGATTCTCAGCCGCAGCCCAATCGAGCGCCTCCAGCAATTGAGCGGACTTTGTTCCGCCCCCCTGGCCGCCTGCCATGCCGCCGCCCGCAGGTTTCGCCCCGGGCGCACTGTAAGGACCGATGGCTACAACCAGAAATCCGTGGGACGCTATTTCCGTCAGGAAAGGAATGTAGAATTGATTGGAATTGGCGCATCCTCCGTTGCCCCAGGCCACAACCGGCAGCGGGTTCTGTCTGCTGAAGGCACTCAGGTTTTCAGGACGATACACGGTATGGCCCGGGACTCCGGGATCCCCTTCCATGATCGCCGGATATGGCCCCGAACCCGCAGGCGGCGTTTGGGCGCTTGCAGCCAATGCGATCAGCATCAGTACACACATCAAAATACAGATCCGTTGAAGCATATTGATTTCCTCCTGTCAGGCCGTTGAGAAGAAGTTTTCCGGCACGGCGGTCTCAGGTTAGGTTTGCCCCCTTTGATTTGTCAAGAATATATATGCATTTTGCATTTTTGCTGCATGCCGGGTGCGTTTAATGTTCCTGGGAGCGCGCCCGAGGCCCGGATCCCACAGCGGCCGCCGCAAATCAGCGGCGGCTCTCGTAAAAGGTGAGGCTCACGCCGCCTTTACCCATGCCGGGGTTGGAACTCAGATAAAATCCCTGGTTCAGCCATGCGTATTTGCCGGCAACGGCAGCCTCAAAGGTGGGGACCAGCGACCCGAAGGTGCCGCCGTTCCGAACGAGGATGACTTCACCATCGCTTGTTTTCCAAAGATACCGCGCATCAATCGTGGCCGGATTCGCAAGGTTCTGGTAATCCGCGCCGCCGAACAAAACCGTCCCGGTGATTCTGCCGCTCAGGGTGCCGCCCGTGATTGGAATAATATTCCGCGTGCCCTTCTTGTTCGGCCCCACCATCTGGCCGGCCGCCAAAGTTACATTTTCAGTGATCAGGAGATCACCCTGCTTCTCCTCCGCCGCCGCCTTGCGGTAGTCCCACGGCTGAGGCTGGACGTCTGCAGGTTTGATCACCGGAACGGAGTTCTTTGCATCCGGCGCAACGGCAATGCCGGACACATCGTAGACGCGGATCTTCAGGGTCCGCGCCGCCGCATCGATGTGTCTACGCCCGGCATACACGCCGGTGTTAAGCCAGCTGTAGCTGCTTTCATTGGGCGCTTCAAAATCGGGCACCATTCTTATATCACTCGGGTCCGCCGCCGTGCCGGCGCTTCTCAGGTAGATGTACTTTCCGTCGCTTGTCCGCAGGACGAATATCTCTTCAATTTCCATGCTGCCGTTGGAAAATTTCAACTGCAAGTCCAGACCTCCCGGCATCACCGAACCATTCAGCTTCGGACCGGACACCGTCCCCTCCTGAAACACGAATACGTCCCGCAACCCGTAGGGAGTCCTGCCCAATGCGTATGCCTGATCCAGCTTTACATCCGCTTCAAATACAAGAACGCCGCGCTCCGGCACGGGAATGCCGGCCGGCATGGCGCAGGGCCATGATTTGTGCGGAATCAAAATCTTCTCCGCTCCTTCGTAGGCTGTCTTTGTCTGTCCCTCCAAAGGGTGCAGTTGGCAGCAGAGCGGGATGGCTGCACAAAAAAGCATCACACGTTCTGCGAATCTCCGGAATTTCGATTTCATATCCTCTCCTCAAATCTTTACGCGATGGTTCTATTGCGGACTCCGGATAGGAGGCTAATGCGCGCTTCGCGATCCGGAGCATCCGTTCGTTGCGACCCGCCTACCGTTCTGCACATACATAGGAAGAGGCCGCGTCTGCAGGGCCGCCTACATATTTCGGATAGGCCGGGTAGGAACACATAGGAAGGCTGCGCTTTCCCGCCGTAACAGGAACAGACTTCGGGGGCGCCACCTTCTTTTCAACCCAATCCACCAGCAGGTTCAACCGGCTGAACGCGTTGGGAATGGGCGCAACCGGGATGGATTTTCCGTCGCCGTCCACAGAATAGTTCGTTCCGCTTAAGCCATGACCCGTCTGAGGGAGAACGAAAAAGCGCGCAAAGGCGTCGACTTTTTTCCGGCCCATTTTTTTAAGGACCGACTGATAGTAATCCAGCTGTGCACCGGGCGAGGCAAGCGTATCGTTGGTGCCAATGGCCACGATGAGTTTGCCGCCGCGCTTGTAAAATGCGCTCAAATCCGGGTTCGTAGAATCAAGGACAAGAGAAATTTCCTTTCTCCTGTCATTTAGAATTCCACCCTCGACATAATCCAATGGATTGGCTTTCAGGTCTTTCATCAGGAAGCCGGTAACGCCCAAAATTCCCATATGGGTGTACACCGGCGCATTGTCCGCGGCCCCTTCCTGGCCCCGGTAACGAACGGGAACCAGCAATCCGCTGCCGGAGGGATCCGTGTTCGGCACCCACATGCCGAAGGATCGGACACCATTTGCCAGAGGCGTCGCAAACGGGTAACGGCTGTAGATAAAATTGAGCGTGGCAATCTGGCCGTCCGTCAAACAGGCATTCGCGCTGGTATCGCCGGGATTGGGGTCGACGTTATTCGGGCAGCGCTTGGCGCTCCAGGGATTGCTATGGTGCGGCGCCTGCGTGCGGTCAAAGATCGCGCGGCAGGCCATATAGTTGTTGATGATTCCATCCACCAGGCCGTCCAGTTTGTCGCACTGGCGCATGAACTCGCCGCGAATTGCGTTCGCCTTTGCAGGCGGCACATAATTGGCCAGAGGCTTCTCCTGGATGCGAATCAATACGGGTGCCAGCATCAGCGTGGAAAAATTCACAATCGGAACATTGGCGGCAACCCCGTCATAGTCGGCAGGATATCTTTGCGCGACGGTGAGGGCTTCTCTTCCACCCTGAGAGGACCCGAAGAAATAGCTGTATTTGGGCCTCTCTCCGTAGACTCTCTCTATCAGGACCATGGCCGCATCATGCGTTTTCTTCAATTGCAAATAGCCGAGGTTCTTCATCGCTTCGTCGTTTAAAGCCCAATCATCCCCTGAACCCGCAGGCGGCGGACCACCCGGCCCTTTGGGTGTTCCGCGGCCGAAACCAAACGCCATCTGGTGTCCGGAATCACTCCCATAGGTTACAAATCCAAGCTGCACCAGGGAGGGTCCCGGCCCCATATCCGCTCCGCCCAGGAGCATTGGAATGGAACCGTTCATTCCGCCGCCGCCCATTTGCGCCGCCCGGTATCCCCAGGAAGCGGGGAATACAACCTGAAAGTTGATGGGCTTGGCATTGGCATCCACGGGCGCCATCGCTCCCTTCACGCTGCAATAAGCCGGATTCGCCCCCGCGGCGCCCGTCCATACCGGAGCCTCCAGCGTTACGCCGGATACCGGCTCTCCAATTGCCGAAGCGGGAATAGTGGAACCCAGTTTTTCCGCAGTGCAATCGGCTTCCGTTATAGCCTTGTTTTGCGCTGTTGCCGTTTCAGCTCCGGTTTGCGCAGGAACCCGCGCGACGGCGCACAAACAATAAATCAAAAAGATTGTCGGCAGTATTTTCGCTTTATCTCTGATGCATCCAGTCATCGTTCTTACTCCGGTTTTTGATGGTTGCCGCTTTTTCCAAAAAATTGGGGATTGTTGAAGTGCAATAACAATGGATTCTAGCACCAATTGGCGATCCGCCAATCGCATCCGCTGTCTCTTTAGCCCCCACACGCGCGTCCATCCCGGTTTCCGACATCCGGGGATGGAACCGACGAATCCCGAAAGGGAGTGCGCATGGCATATTGGGGCTCAAGCGCAGGCTATAGAAGTGGTTGTCTCATTGTCAAGATTTATGTCACATATTTATGACATTCATTGTGTTAGAGTAAAGGCGTCAAGCATCCTGCACGCAGACATCGACCACGGAAAGAAGCAGAAGCATGTACACGTGTCGGAGTCTCGCTGGATTTTGATGAGACACTTGGGAATTGGGAGCTTTTCGCCAGACCAGGCCATCGGCAAAAGGGGAAACCATGCTGGCACAAATAGTCCTTACCCCCGCAGAATCCAAAAAACTGATCGCAAAAGCCATCGCCAGGCTGGACTCGGTACAGAAGGCGGCGCAGGATGGAATTATTGCGCTTCACCCCAGCAGCAGTACCTACTTCCTTGTAGAAGAAATAACCGGATCCAAGCCGAAGACGAATTACTGGGTATGCGGCGTCGTAACACCGAGAGGAATGTGTGTGGAAATGGCCATGGTTCTTGTAAGCGGGCTCACGCCGGCTGAAGAGAGCGCCGACCCGGGCGAGCTTCAGGGAACATGGGTGATCGAAAGAGGAATGCTGGGATCGCAGGAAACTCTTTCCAGCATTCTCTATCGCATGACCGCATCGGATATCTACGTAAAAGGCGTCAATGCCCTGGATTCTGAAGGGAACGTCGGCATTCTTTTCGGTCTCGAGGGATCGATGGGATATATCCAGGCGGCAAGAAAAAAGAGGAACTACACGATCATCTATCCTGCG
>CAZLHW010000225.1:5552-6747 GCA_964559085.1 uncultured Acidobacteriota bacterium
GCGGGGATGGATACGCTTATTCCCATCCCCGTGAAGAAAGCGGCAAAAGAAGCAAAACTCACACAATACGAGTCGGGCATGGGGATGCCGGTTGGACTCTATCCTTGCCCGCCAGGCGTCACCGTCACCGAAGTCCAGGCGATTGAGATACTGAGCGGGGCCTCGGCAGTACCCATCGCGTCGGGCGGCCTCGGAGGCGCGGAAGGTGCCATCACGCTTGTTCTCAAAGGAAAAACCCACGAAGTTAGGAAGGCTCTCGATGTTGTCGAGCAGTCGAAGGGAGCCCGGCTGCCGGATCTCCGCCTATGCAACTGCGAAGCCTGTCCGGTCCCCAACTGCAGATTTCCAAGGCCGGGGGCATCCAGGGTTGCGCCCTAACTGCTGCGACCGCCGAACGGGTGACCATCGGTGCGCAATGCAGGGCCATCGCAAACCCGCCTTTTTGCGGTTAATATATTGGGACCATAAATAGCTTTCGAATAACCGAAGCAAACCGCAAACGAGAGGGGAATCGTGGCATGAGGACGGCAAGGACATTTCTGCCTGATAAATGGTTTTTCACAACCCTGATTTTTATTCTGAGCCTGGCCTCCCTCGCCGTTCTTGCAGCGGGACCGCAGGGACTCAATCCGGCTATCACGGAATTTGAGCCGGCAGTTGCCGTTCGCGCTGCCGGATGCATCACCTGCCACGCAAAAATCCGGCCGGGCATCATTACGGATTTCGGCTATGGAGAGCCCTGTTTATCCGGGGAACTCTCTTCCTGAATCAGATGATGCTGTCCACGGCAACCGGGCCCCTCTTTGTCCAGAGAGCAATCACGTATAAGAATCCCGGCAGCCCCATCGATAATACCAATCTGCAGCTGGTCAGCGCCCAGGCCATCTTACTGGGAATCGGAGACAAGAGCTGCGATGCCACCTGCAAGGGCAGTCCCCTATCACGCCGCCTCGTATCCGGCTATGCCGTGTCCACATATTTCACTCGTGATGCTTCCCGCAGAGGTGTTTTGCCCAAAGCCTTCGGGCAAGGCATCTACGAGCAGGGCAAATTAATTCCCGGGCTGGAGGATGCCGGATGCCGGGAGGAGACAATTGATTATTCCCATCTGCTCTTGAATGCGCCCCAGGTTCACGACCGCTAGCCTGAGTTTCCGAGTTAGGCAGCAGATTGTCAATATCAAAGGGACGAAAAC
>CAZLHW010000226.1:0-1721 GCA_964559085.1 uncultured Acidobacteriota bacterium
TAAAGAGAATGGGGCAGCAGCTGTAATGGTTAATAAAGATATAGCCACGGCCAAAACTTTAAACATCATTGATCTACGAACCATCTTGAATCCCCTTTCAATGTCTTTACTAATTAAGGGTTTCCTCAACCGGATGATTATTTTGCCGGCTGCCGTAAATGCTAATCGGCAGCTAAAGCCTTGTCAATCAATAAAATCAACGTAATCGGTAGTTATTTAGGGGCCGCGCCCGAAGCCGTGCTATATTGACTGCCATGACATCCGGAAAAAGCGGGAGCAGAGGAAGCAAAAGCGGGTTTGTTGTCCGCCGAATTCTTTATTCCCTTATCGTGCTGGCCGCGGTAGGACCGTTACTGTATCGCGCCTATGGAATATTCCGCGCAGATCGGATTGCCCGCACGGATAAAACCGTGGCAGGCTTCAGCCGGGCTATGCAGTACGATCCTTCCCATGCCAGTCTCTGGTGGCAGCGCGGGCGCATCTATCACTATTCCATCGAGTCGCCGGATCCTGCGCGGGCAGTCGAGGATTACACAAAAGCGCTGTCCCTCAACCCCAGGCTTGGAGAGGCCTGGGCCGATCTGGCGGACTGCTACGATCAACAGGGCAGATATGCGGAAGCCGAGGCTTCTTTCGAAAAAGCTTTTGCGGTTCGAAGATACTCGCCTTTGCTTCGTTGGAAAGCAGGCAACTTTTACCTCCGAAGATTGAATTTGCCCAAGATGTATGAATGTTTCAAACTTGCCTGCGAATTTGATCCGCAGAAACTCCAAATCGCCATGGACGTTTCCTGGAAGATTGACTCGCAACACGATCAGCTTCTGCAAAAACTCATCCCCGATACGCTTGATGCGAATCTGAGCTACCTGCAGTTTCTGATGGCTCGCGATGAAGTGGAACTCGCCGCCCCTGTCTGGAAACGCTTCATAAAAAGCACTATTCCGGCAGGCACCGAGTTGAGGCCCGCCGCCGCCTTCTCTTATATAGACCGCCTTCTTGCGCGCAAGCGCGTATCCGAAGCTCTCGGCGTTTGGGACGATATTCTGCACAAAACGCAATCCGGGCTTTCGGACCCGCGCAGAACCATTAAGGATCCCGAGAATCTGGTATGGAACGGCTCCTTTGAGCACGAAATGCTGCGCGGCGGGTTCGACTGGCGCCATCAGGAAGGACCCTCCATACAATTTCGCGTCGATACAACCAACCGTATGAAAGGCCTCAAAAGCCTGCACGTAACCTTTAAAGGGGAAAATATCGGCGCCTCCTTCCTGTACCAGATTGTCCCGATTCTGGAAGCCGGCGCGCATCAGCTGGATCTCTTTTTGCGAACGAAGGATCTGACCACGGATCAGACGCCCTTCGTCCTCATTCGAGGATATCCGGACGGAGCCGCCGTATCGGTCCGGAGCGACTGTTTCCCGCCTTCGTCCGAATGGAGCAAAATTTCAATTCCCTTTGCGGCGGATTCAGGATGCAAAGCCATCCTGCTCGCGCTGCATCGCAATAGATCTTCGAAATTTGATAATGCGATAAAAGGCGAGCTGTGGATCGACAGCGTTGTTCTTCGCAGAGTCCGCGGGTAGAGGAATTGCTGCTTCGCCCTTCCAGGGCTCCCGTTTTCGCATGATTCTACCCAGGCCTCCGGACGCTTTGCGTCCTCCAGCCTGGGCTGATCTGCCATGCACCTTCGGTGCTTCCGTCGTCGCAGGCCGGGACGCGAG
>CAZLHW010000226.1:1821-6714 GCA_964559085.1 uncultured Acidobacteriota bacterium
CAAGCCCCGGGTATGCGCGGAGGCACGATTCAGCCCTGTAAGGGCGGCGCAGGCCGGGCTGATCTGCCATGCACCTTCGGTGCTTCCGTCGTCGCAGGCCGGGACGCGAGCGCTGGAAGCGCGCGGCAAAGCAGCCCGGGGTGCAAGCCCCGGGTATGCGCGGAGGCACGATTCAGCCCTGTAAGGGCGGCGCAGGCCTTTATTGTCCGCATGTTTGGATGCCGAAGATTTTTCTGCATGGGATTTGCCGCTTCTGGTAGGATTTGTTGTTCACTGGCAATGGAGCGAAAGCAAGCGAGGATCCCGTACGTGACAGCCGGCAAAATATCCAAGAAAGTCTGGATCAAGGCGTCCAGAGAAACCGTCTATGAAGCGCTGACAGATCCCAAGCAGCTCGTGCAATGGTTTTGCGATCGCGCGTCCTGCGAGCCCGTTGAAGGCAAAGACCTTGTCGCCCAATGGAAGACGGGCAAGTCCATGCAAAAAGGGCGCGCCGTTTTCACACGCGTCGTCCCCGGATCCTCTCTTGAGCTGGTTTGGATTGACGACGGCAGCGGCGAAACCGAAAAGCCCTCCCGTCACACTTTAAGCTATGAGATCCGGTCCAAATCGGACATGACCGAGCTTATCATGATCGACAATGATGCGGACGCCCCCGACGAAGAAATAATTGAAATCCTCGATCGCGGCTGGAATTCCGTGCTCCTGGAATTGAAGGATTTCTGCGAACGCAAGGAGCGCCTGTCCAAACCCAAACGCGCATCCCGGCCGCGGTCCGTCTGATGCCCGGCGTCCGCAACTCCAAAGGACATTGAGAGATCCGGAGTTCTCTAAGCCACCAGGAGCTTGCTTTGCACGAGGCTTTTCTGCTAACATCACGCCTTCGATTAGCAGTCCAAAGCATGGAAGGAGAGGACTATGCGTAGAGTGCCCTTGGGGGAATCGTTGCGAATCATAGCCCAAGGATCGTTGAATTGGCTGGCTCAACGGCCCATTGTTGTTTCCTTTGAAGTGACCAACTCCTGCACCTGCTATTGCAAACACTGCGATCACGGGGGTCCCAAGGACACCTCGCGGGATCTGAAACCATCCGAATATAAGAAATACATGGAAGTGCTCCGCCCCTGCGTCGTTCAGGTTTCCGGCGGCGAACCGCTGATGCGCGAGGACCTGACGGAGGTTGTGCGCAACATCAAATCAGACTCAGGCCTGCCCTTTATCATTCTGGTGTCCAACTGGTCGCATATGACGGTGGAGCGCTATAAGGAGCTGCGCAAAGCCGGCGTCGATGAATTCTGCGTCAGCCTGGATTTCCCCGACGAGCGCCATGACGAGTTTCGCGGGCTTCCGGGACTTTTTAACCACCTGAATTCCATCATGCCGAAGGTGGCGGCGTTGGGCTATGACGACGTGCTGCTGAACAACTGCATCACGGCGGCCAATGTTGGAGAGATCCATGCCGTTGCAGACAAGGCCGCAGAATGGGGCGTCAACATCAACTACAGCGCCTATTCTCCGCGCCGCACCGGGTGCCGGGATTATTTCCTGAACACCGAGTCGCAGCTGGCCGCGCTCGACCGCGCGCTGGATCGCCTGAAGCAACGCATGAACAGCTCCAACTGGATCACAAACAGCGTGTCCACGCTGGAAGCGACCCGCGCGTACTTCCACCGCGGCGGCGCCCCTAACTGCAAAGCGGGCCTGCGCTGGCTCGTCGTCACCAATGACGGGTTTCTGCAACCCTGTTCCATGCAGTTCAAGCGCTACGAATTGCATGAGCAGGCACGCATGGTACGCGAGTTCACGGCGAACAATAAATGCGACCAGTGCTACGTCTCCATACGCTCGTATTTGGACAAGACATTTCCCCAGCTGCTGCGCGAGAATGTTGCGGAATTCTTTTCCTTTAAATCGCGCAAAGCCTCGTGACCCGGCTTCCTTGAGTTTTGGTTTCTTGATTCTTTGATTTGTCGTGCTTGCAGCCGGCGCTCGGCCTGGATTTCGTGTGTTGGTGTGTTACTCTATTCCTCGTCAGCCAATATCAACCGGGGATGCCCAGGAGGGGTCATGAGGAAATCTGCGTTATTCGTTCTTTTCAGTTTGATCGCTTCATCCGCTCTCTTCGCCGCCAGCGAGGTCAATGACCGCGTTGTGCATGCCGCCATCGTGCTCAAGGAAGTAACCCGGATTTCCGAGAAAAGCATTCCGCAGGATCTGCTCGATAAAAGCGCCTGCGTGGCCGTAATCCCCGGCCTGAAAAGAGGCGGCTTCATCTTCGGCGGAAGCTACGGAAAAGGGGTGATCTCCTGCCGGACTCAAAACGGAGACGGCCCGTGGAGCGCTCCAACCATGTTCTCTCTTCAGGGCGGAAGCTTTGGCTTGCAGATCGGTGTTCAGGCCGTAGACCTGGTCCTGGTAATCATGAATCTTTCCGGAATCGACAGTCTTCTCAACAGCAAATTCACGCTCGGCGGAGACGCTTCCGTCGCCGCCGGCCCTGTTGGGCGAACCGCCGCCGCGCAAACGGACGCTTTCATGTCGGCCCAGATTCTTGCCTATTCGCGCTCGCGCGGCATCTTTGGGGGCCTTGTGCTGAAAGGCGAGGCGATTCGTCCCGATAAGGATGCCAACTATGTCCTTTACGGCAAGCAGATCGAGCCCAGAAACGTCCTGCTGAACCAGGCCAGCGATGTGCCCAAAGACGCCAAGATTTTCATCGACGAATTGATGCGCATCAGCCCGAAGAAGAAGTAGGCAAAGGTCCGCGCAATTTCCTATGGGAATTAAGCACTTATTGTGAATGCGGGCGGCGCGTGGGCATCTGCTTCGTTGACGCGCCTAGCGGTTTCGGTTCAGATCATGGATGATTTTCAATCCCTGAAGAGCGAGCCAGGGCTCGATAATGTCGATACTCCGCGTTTCCCTTGCAATCAGTTCGACGAGAGCGCCCGTGCCCACGGTTTTCATGTCCGGGCCGCGCTCCGCCCGGAATCGGTTTACCATTCCGTCGACCAGGCCGACATAGCCATACAGCAGACCGGACTGCAGCGAGTGAACGGTATTGCGCCCGATTGCCGCCGGAGGCCGCAGAATCTCCACCCGGGGAAGCTTGGCGGCGCGCCGGAACAGAGCGTCGGAAGCGATGCCGATGCCCGGGGCGATGGCGCCGCCCAGATACTCTCCTTCCGCCGAAATTGCGTCGAAGATGGTCGCGGTGCCGAAATCCACGACACAGACAGGGCCCTTATACAGGCGGCGGACGGCGGCTGCATTCACAACGCGATCCGCCCCAACCTGCTTCGGATCCTCATAGCGCAGCGGAATTCCGGTCCGCGTGCCGGCATCCACAATGAGGGGAACGCAGTTGAGGTAATCGCGGCAGGCATTTTCGATGGTGCCCGTCAGGGGGGGTACAACAGAGGCGATTGCGATTTCGTTGACCTGTTCCGGGCGCACTCCGGACTGCTCGAGCAACTGGATCATCAAAATGCCGTATTCATCCGACGTACGCTCATTGTCCGAAGCAAGCCTCCATCTCGGGCCCAGTTTTTCGGTTTTATAAAGCCCAATGGTGATGCTTGTGTTCCCTATGTCCACGACGAGCAGCATAAATCACCTCCGCGGAGCCGGCGCCTCCACAAGAAGATTGTCGATAAGGCGCGTATTGCCGATGCGCACCGCCATGGAAAACAGGGCGTCACGCTCCATCACGTCGATCTCGCGCAGCGTTTCCGGATCGGATACAGACACGTATTGCTCTTCAGCCAGCGGTTCCGAGCGAATCACAGCCCGCATTCTGTCGCGCAATCTATCGGCGTTTCTTTCGCCGTTTTCATAACAGTTTTTGGCCTCGGTCAGAGCACGGTAAAGCACGGTGGCGGCCCGTCTTTCTTCCGCGTTCAGATAGGAGTTGCGGCTGCTTAACGCCAATCCGTCCGGCTCCCGGACCGTGGGACAGACCACAATTTCGACAGGAAAATCAAGGTCCCGAACCATGCGTTTGAGGACAGCCACCTGCTGTGCATCTTTCTGGCCGAAATAGGCTTTGTCCGGCTGAAAGGAGTTGAAGAGCTTTGCCACAATCGTGGCGACGCCACGAAAATGACCCGGACGGCATCGGCCCTCCAGCGGGGCGCTTAAGTCCGTAACTTCGATCCAGGTCTGATATCCCGCCGGATACACGGAATCCGCCGCAGGAACATAGACAAGATCCACCCCGAGGCTTTGCAGCAGATCCAAATCCTTTTGGAGTGTGCGCGGGTATTTGCCGAAATCCTCACCCGCGCTGAATTGAGACGGGTTGACAAAGATGCTTACGCCGACGCCGCCGCATTCCTCCCGCGCTCTTCGAACCAACGAAGCGTGCCCCTTATGAAGCGCCCCCATGGTGGGAACCAGGCCGAAGGGTTTTTTCATCCCGGCGCGCCTCTTTCTCAGCTCCTCAAGATTATCGGTTGTTTGCATTATCAGAGATCGCTCCTGTGTGGGTAGGCGGCAGATTGCATCATCTGCCAGAGTACCTCGTTGACGGGCGCGGCCACGCCGACGCGCCGCCCTTCGCGGACTACCGCGCCGTTGATCGCGTCGCACTCGGTCGGCGCCCCGCGCAAAATATCTTGAAGCATGGACGACTTGTTGCCGGCCGTTTTCTCGGCGACCTGCGTTACCTGCGCCGCCGCATCGTCAAATTGCAGCCGTATCCCGGCTGCGGACGCGACCGCGGCGCACTCAAGCGCGGCCCGGATCATCAGATCCCTTGCCGGCGGCCGTTGGAGAAGCTCTCCATTGGGGATGCGCAGCAAGGCCGTGAGCGCGTTAATGCCGCAGCTCACGCACAGCTTGCTCCAAAGCAGGCTCCGGGCTTCCGCGGCGCCGCAGGCGTAAGCCTCAAAT
>CAZLHW010000227.1:0-6709 GCA_964559085.1 uncultured Acidobacteriota bacterium
GTGTGCTTTGCGGCGCTTTCTCCGTTAAACGGACGTTTTGCGCACAACGCCACTCTCAACACCAGAGCCATATGATGAGCAATAATTCTCGGGTTGCAGCTCGAACTTCCGACTTGGACCAGGCGTGCGTCAATTCCATCCGGTTTTTATCGGTGGACGCCGTGCAAAAAGCCAACAGCGGTCATCCGGGATTGCCGATGGGCGCTGCGGCCATGGCCTATGTCCTCTGGTCGCGATTTCTGAAGCATAATCCCGCCAACCCGGCCTGGTGGGATCGCGATCGTTTTATTCTGTCGCCGGGACACGGATCCGCGCTGCAGTACAGCCTGCTCTATCTGACAGGCTACGATCTGCCTCTGGAGCAGTTTCAGCAGTTCCGCCAATGGGGAAGCCGTACGCCCGGGCATCCGGAACGAGGACTGGTTCCGGGAGTTGAGACGACGACCGGACCGCTGGGCCAGGGCTTTGCAAACGGCGTAGGGATGGCCATTGCGGAGGCCTATCTGGCGGCGCACTTCAATCGTCCGGGATATGAAATCATCAATCACTATACCTATGCGATCGTAAGTGACGGCGACGTCATGGAGGGAATTTCGTACGAGGCCGCTTCCCTCGCCGGACATCTGAAACTCGGCAAGCTGATCTACCTCTATGATGACAACCGCATCTCCCTTGCTGGGGCAACAGACCTGACCTTCACAGAAGACCGGGCCCGCCGTTTTGATGCGTGCGGCTGGCATGTGGTCACGGTTGAGGACGGGAACGATCTCGAAGCGATCGAAAACTCGATCCGCGCGGCACAGGAGGAAAAGCTGCGTCCATCCATAATCCTTGTGCGGACGCAGATCGGCTATGGGTCTCCGCATAAACAGAATTCCTTCGAATCCCACGGATCGCCCCTTGGCGCGGAAGAGGTCAAGTTGAGCAAGCAAAATCTTGGTTGGCCCACGGAACCGGCCTTCTATGTGCCGCAGGAGGTCCTGGACCACATGCGCCGCGCGGTGGACGCCGGCAAAGCGGCAGAGGCCGAATGGAACACCCGCATGGCCCGGTACGCCGAAGCGTTTCCGGAACTTGCGGCGGAATATCAGCGGCTGATGCGCGGGGAGCTTCCAAAAGGCTGGGAAACGGCAATCCCCTCTTTTGCCGCCGACGCGAAAGGAATCGCAACACGATCCGCTTCCGGGAAAGTGATTAATGCAATTGCTCCGAAGCTCCTCTCCTTGATCGGGGGCTCCGCCGATCTGAATCCTTCGACCCAAACCCTGATCCGGAACGCCGGCGATTTCCAGAGTCCGGACTACAAACCGCTGGATGCGCAGGGCGCGACGAGTGGAGGTTGGAGCTATCAGGGCCGGAATCTTCATTTCGGCGTCCGCGAGCATGCAATGGGCGCCATAGCCAACGGCATGGCGGTGCATGGCGGCATCATCCCCTATACGGCAACTTTCTTTGTTTTTTCCGATTACATGCGCCCTCCGATTCGGCTGGCGGCGCTGATGGAGTTGGGCGTGATCTTTGTTTTTACGCACGACAGCATCGGCGTAGGGGAAGACGGTCCGACCCACCAGCCGATTGAGCACCTGGCGGCGTTGAGGGCGATTCCGGGATTGACGGTGATCCGCCCCTGCGATGCCAACGAAACCGCCGTGGCCTGGCGCGCCGCTGTTGAAAGCCGCCACCGTCCGGTCGCGCTTGTTTTTTCACGGCAGGATTTGCCGGTTTTGGATCGCGCCCGTTATTCCCCGGCGGAAGGACTGCTGCGCGGCGCATACGTACTGCTGGACGCCCCGGAGCATAAACCCGACGTCATCCTGATCGCCTCGGGATCGGAAGTAAGCTTGTGCCTCGCCGCCCAGCAGCTGCTGGCGGAAAAAGGCGTCGCCGCGCGCGTGGTCTCCATGCCCAGCTGGGACCTTTTCGATGCGCAGCCGAAGGAATACCGGGATCAGGTTCTTCCCCCATCCGTTCAAGCAAGGCTGGCGATCGAGGCCGGCGTGGCGCAGGGCTGGCATAAATATGTCGGCGATAGCGGAGACGTGATCTGCATGGAACGCTTCGGCGCATCCGCACCCGGCAAGGTGGCATTCGAGAAATTCGGGTTCACCGTCGATAACGTTGTCGCGCGCGCTCTTAAGCTGGTGAAGTAGATTCGAATTTCGGATTATTTGTCCTGCTACGGCATTGCATCGCCGGCGAAACGAGGGACCATTTCCTCGCGCGCAGCCGGATGGTAGGCGAGCGAGGCAACCACAATGACACACGGTTTCAGGTCTTCCTCCAGCACGCGTTCGTAGGTATCGAGATCCGTGTGTCATGTGTAAGTGATGTATTCGATCGGATCCTGAATCAGATTAATACCGGGAAGTCCCGCATAGTGAAAAGATCTGCTGTCCGTGGCGCCATGGCTCCGGGTTCTGATTGCGTTTGCGCCGACTACGCCAAGATCGGTGAATGGCTTCAGAAGCTGTCTCAAAACGTCGGCTGATTCAGCCGGTCCGAAAACCGAAGCTCCCCGCACCCGCCCGAGATCCCACTTTTCCAGATTCCCGTTCTGCAGCCCCCACTGCTCTAGCTGCCGTAGAGCCCATTTGCAGGCCGCGTTGAAATTCGGCGATCCCGTCAGGCGCGGCCCATCCTAATTCTCGGACACGCTCCTGGAATCCTCAGTCGCCTCACGGCGTATTTTCCAGCTTATTTCCGCGTCAATTTTTTCTTCGGAGACCAGCTACGGAATAAGAACCAAAAAGATGGAAAAGCAGGGCGTTGCATGCTTGACCATAAGTCTCCTTTATTCTGATTTTTGAGGATAGCGTTCTGAACGCAGTAGCTAAATCAATATCATCAGGGTCTGCGCCCATACAATAAATTGGATCCGGTTCAATGTCTTGTACTTATCTTTGTACACTTGCCAAAGGCGGATGGAAGTATTTTCTTCTAATTTATACAAATTAAAGATAAATTCGCTGCAAATCGGCCTGAGATTCAGTTGGGAAGAGTTTTTGCATATGTTTATATGTTTAAATGGCTGTTGAATTTTCAGGCATTTTTTACTTTTTGGGGAAGAATGGTTTTTGCGAAGAATGCGGGCTATCCAGTCGATGGGTTGACCCGAATAGCCAAAAATTCAGGAAGGAGGAATATGAGAAGTGAAACTTACTTTGGTAGGTTTCTGAGAATCTTCTTGTCGAGCTCGCTGGTACTGCTTTTGCTGGCGGGTGCCGGAGTGCTTGCGCAAGAACGTTTTAGCTCAATTACAGGGACGGTGACCGATACCAGCAAAGGAGTCCTGCCGGGTGTTTCGGTGACCGTAACCAACAAGACAACCGGTCGCGCGATCAACGTGACCACCGGGCAGGATGGCAGGTTTTTTGTTCGCGATATAGAGCCCGGACGCTATTCGCTCCTTTTTGAGCTGAAGGGCTTCCAGAAACTCGAAGTCGGCGATGTAACCCTTCTGTTGGGCCGGACCCTGACCTATGATGCCGTATTGCAGGTGGGCGGATTGGAACAGGTGGTGACCGTTGCGGATACGCCTTCGGTCATTGACCTCGCCGCTACGGTAGTTGCTCACAATGTTACTCAGGATGAATTTGACCGCATGCCGAAAGCCAGGAGCTTTCAGGACGTGGCGCTGACGTCTCCATCGGTGAATTCCGGAAAAGTGGAGGGCGGTATTCAGATCAACGGCGCCAGCGCTGCCGAAAATAACTTCACGGTGGACGGACTTTCCGTAACGGGCGTTATCAACGGCGACTCGCGCCAGGATGCCATTTATGAATTCCTGCAGGAAGTGCAGGTGAAAACCTCCGGTATGGAAGCCGAATACGGCGGAGCGCTCGGAGGCGTGATCAGCGCCGTGACTAAATCGGGAGGCAATAGTTTTCACGGTGAATTGCACTGGTACAACTACGGGTCAAACTGGAATGCCGATCCGACCAAGAGACTGCAAACCAACCAATCCGACGAGTTTTCCACGAAATATTTTCAGGACAAGAAAATAACCGATCACCAGAATGAATTGGGCGGATCCTTAGGCGGGCCCATCGTAAAAGACAAGCTTTTCTTCTACACCGGGTTCAGCTCCAACTGGCGCCGGCAGACATCCGATACGATTTTTGAACAGGATAACAATGCCGTTACGACTTATAAAAGCAAGCGCAACAATTTGAATATGTTCAACAAGCTGTCCTGGGATCCGATGTCGCGTGTCCGCACCAACTTCTCCTGGTTGTACACAACTCAGAAGAGAACAGGACTTCTGCCCGCATTTAACGGCTACTGCCCCAACTGCAACGCCTATTCCAAAGACAGCTATACAAACTTTCCCGTTCAGGGCTGGTATCTCCCGCAGAACAGCTACACGGGATCGGTCGACATCACGTTGTCGAGCACCAGTCTGTTGAGCTTGCGCGGCGGATATTTCTGGGACAATTATAAGGACCGCAATCCGCCATCGAAACATCAAACCCAATATAACGCATCAGGCCAGGGATTGCCGTTTGCTATCCCCGAGGAACTGCAGAAGCCATCGGGCTGGTATGATGTGCCTCTGACCGAGGTCAGCTACTTCGATGTGACTTCACGCGGCTTCGTTATGGCCGATTACAGCAAGACCTTCCGCGCTCTCGGAACCCATAACATCAAGGGCGGCTATGGATTCCAGAAAATCGTCAACACGGTAAATACGGCCTACCAGGGTGGCGGTTACAACGTAGCCATCTACTGGAACCGATCCTTCACCAGCCCATCTACCGGGACCACGGCTCGCGGCACCTATGGATACTACCGGGTATGTGTTATCGGCACCCAGGGATCCGGCGGGGCTTCCCTCAAACACATCAACCAGCAGCATCAAAGGCAGATTCCTCCCAGACGGCGGGTGAACATCGGTCTGCGCACCGAAAACGAAAAGATCCCTACCATGAACGATCCCGACCTCCGTTATGCGATCGAATTCGGATGGGAACAGAAGCTTGCCCCTCGCCTGGGCGCCAGCTGGGATGTCTATGGCAACGGCAAGATGAAGGTCTTCGGAAGCTGGGGAATGTACTACGACTGGACCAAGTATGAACTGGTTCGCGGTTCCTTCGGCGGCGATGTCTGGAGAGAATGGTGGTACTCCCTAAACGATCTGGATATCTTTTCGCTTGGTTTGAACAATCTGCGAGGGGATAACCTCTGGAACAGCACTCCGGGATCCTTCCAGGATCACCGCACTCCGCTTGACAAGGACACGCTGGATCCGGATCTCAAGCCGATGCATGTGAAAAACATGGTTTTGGGCCTTGAATATCAGTACAGCCCGAAACTTGCTTTCTCCGTGCACTATGTGCGCAGCAGGCTGAATCGAACGATTGAAGATATCGGACGGCTCAATGAAAATGGCGATGAAGTCTATACCATCGGCAATCCCGGCGAGGGACGCTTCGTATGGGAGACCAATCATTACGGCGCCACGCCTGACTTCAAGATGCCGCGACCGGATCGCCGGTACGATGCTCTCGAAATCTCCGTGAACCGCCGTTTCAGCAACAGCTGGTTCCTGGGTGTCAATTACACTTTCAGCCGGTTGTATGGAAACTACGCCGGTCTGAGCAGCACGGATGAAATCGCTCAGGGCGGTCTGGGAAGCTGGGCCGCGGCTCAAACGCCCTTTTCCTTCACGGCGCGTCCGGGCGGCAATGCCAACCGCGACTATGATTCGGATGAAATCATGTTCGACTCGAAAGGCAATTTCCTCAAGGGACGCCTGGAAACCGACCGGCCGCAGGTTCTGAAGGCCTATGGATCCTATGCGTTCAAATGGGGAACCGAACTCGGCGTGCGTTTCTACGCAGGCAGCGGCACTCCCATCACCACCCGCGTGGAAAACCTCTATCATGTGCCAATCATGGTCAACGGCCGCGCGGATGCCGGAAGAATGCCGGTTTTGAGCCAGACCGACCTTCTGATGTCGCACAAGATTAACGTCGCCGAAGGCAAGAAGATTCGTTTTGAATTCAACATTACGAATCTTTTCAACCAGAAGACTCCCCGGTACAAACAGAACATCGTTACCCGTTACCGGGACACCAGCGCCGCCATGGATATGAGAAACGTGAACCTGCTTGAAGGTTACGACTGGAGAGCGCTGCTTGCTCAAGCCGAATATGGCAAGGCGATATATGGAACCACGGATCCCAGATCTCTGGATCCTGCGAAAAACTGGATTGTGGATCCGACTTATAACAAGTACGTGATCTTCAACGACGGTTTCGCCGGCCGCTTTGCTGTAAAGTTCGAATTCTAGGAAGAAGTTCCTGGAATTTGCTTTAGGTTTTAAAATACACGGGGATGGGACTGAAAAGTTCCATCCCCATTTTTGTTCTTGCGATCGGGCAAGCACAAGAAATACGGGGCCTGCCCTTGACTTGCACCCGGAAGTATAGAAAATAGATGGGTTCTTTTAACCAAGGAGTGTCCGTTAATGGCAAATATGCGTGCTGCTTGTACCTGTGCCGAACAATATATTTTCACTTCCGAGTCCGTAACAGAGGGGCATCCGGATAAGGTCTGCGACTACATCGCCGATTCGATCCTGGACTCCTATCTGCAACAGGACCCCAAAAGCCGGGTTGCCTGCGAAGTCCTTTGCAAAGAGGGCATCGTCGTAATCGCGGGGGAAATCACGTCAAATGGGCAGGTGGATCATGCAGCCGTGGCGCGC
>CAZLHW010000228.1:0-4392 GCA_964559085.1 uncultured Acidobacteriota bacterium
CGGCGACCAATTGAGCACCAGCCCGATGATCCTATTTTCGCGCATAATGACATCTTCCACGCTCATGCAATTCAATATTTTCGCGCCGGCCTGAAGCGCCTTTGCAATCAGGCAGGCGACGGTTTCTATGGAATCGGAGGTGTAATAGCCTTCTTCATATTTTCGATAGCGTACGCCGACCTTGTCGAGCAGAGGCAAGGCTTCGGTCTGCACCACGATTTCATTAAACATCATCCCGCCGCCCCACATCCCACCTCCGATGCTCAGCTTGCGCTCAAACAGCACGACCTTTTTCCCCGCTTCCGCCAGACAATAGGCGGCGACAAGCCCCGAAGGGCCGCCTCCCACAATGGCCACATCCGTTTCCAGGCAGCCAGAAAGTTTCTCGTAATAGCGATCGATAATGGCTCTCGAAATCTTTACTTCGTCCAGCATTGCTTGCCTCCCTGCCGCCCCAGACCCAAATCTACGCTGCGCGGCGCGTTTACTCGGCACAAAATAAAAAACCGTTTCCCATGCCGGAAAACGGTTCCTGAAGCCTTTCGCGGATTTCCCGGTTTCCTACGCTGGAATTATCCAGTTCAGGTTCAAAGGGTATGGATCTCAGGCCCGGTGACAGGCCACCCCTACCAGTACGTATAGCGATCGGAATATAAAAAATGCGGCGAAAAACTTCAAGGGATAGATGGGAGCCCTGTGAAGGCCGTGTCTTTCCGGCGGACTTCCAAAAACGCCGTTCTGGGGCAACCCCTCGAGGCGGGGGCGGCTGCGGCCGGCGGCATGGATTTGCTGAGGCTTTGGGGATTGCGTTGAAGTGCCGGGCGAGGTTCGGAATACCTTATTTTGAACCTCGCCTGGATAGCGGGACTTACTGGATCCGGGCTTCTGCCGTATCCGCCTGACTTTGTGCTTTCCGGTACACCTTCTCGATGCCGATCAGCGTGTCGTTATGCAAGGCTTTGTACAATTGCTCCAGATTCTCCTTGGCCTTAGCCGCGTACTCCCCGCCGTTTTGTGCGGCTCTTGCATACCAGAGCATGGCATCGTCTACATTCTTTTGCATGCGCAGGCAGTAGGCGATGAAGTAGCAGCTTTCACTGTTTTTCTCCAGACTGAGGGCCTGCTGAAACGCCTTGATGGCTTCATCATATTTTTCCTGCTCGATCAGTATCTTGCCGATGGTGTCATAGCAGGCCTTGCGTACCGTAAGGAGTTGCTGCTTTGTTTCCGCCGCCGGATCCTTGACGAGATCGGCCGCTTTTAGCGCGGCTCGAGCATACTCAATGGCCTTGGCGGGATTCTTTTCTTCCACGTAAAACTGAACCAGGCTTAATCGGGTTTTAAAATCGGTTTCAAATTCGGGCGCTTTGAGGGCCGTATCCATCCATTCAATATATTTGGGCTTGTTGCCGACTTTAAGATAAGCTTGAGCAATTTCGCTTGCCAGGGCCCCTGTCGGCCGTATTCTATAAATTTCAGTCAGGCTCTGAATCCACTTCTCGTTATGGCTCAACTCTTTGGCTGCCGTGGCGATATAGGCAAGCGATTGAAGATCCCCGGGATGGGATTTCAACCATTGTTCGGCCAGTGTTTCGAGATCCTGGTACTTCTTTTCTTCAGCGCATTTGATCAGCAGGCTGAGGTATGAGTTTTCGGCATGCTTCAAAAGCTCTGAATTGGGATACTTTTCCAAAAACTGGATCAGCATGGCCGCGCTTTTATGAAGATCCGGTTCGTCTTTGGCCTTTTCCCAGGCTTCATACTGCTCGATATATTCCGGGCTGGATTCCTGCTCCTCGGCCGCAGACGCGTTCTCCTGCAATTCTGCGCCGGCAAAGCCGGTGACGCTGCCGGAAAAAACAAATGCAGCCAGCGCAAGCATCGCTGGCAGAAGCGCTTTATTATGGCATTTCATCATTCGTGTTCCCCCTGTTTTTCATCCTGCCTGCCGGATGTATCGGTTTTGAGAATCCGATTCTGTAGGAATTAGAAGCTTTTTGCCAGCAAAAGTTCCGAAAAATAAGAATAATTTGCTCTCCCCTCACCAGCGCTCATAGCGCACCAGTTCAGACAGCGGCTTGCGCTCCTTGGCTCTCGGCTGATCAGCGGCATAACCCAGAGGTGTGAACGCGATCGGTTCTACGCCGGCGGGCAGGTGCAAAACATCGCGCGCGGCGGATGGATCGAAAGCAGCCACCCAGCATGTCCCCAGGCCCAAATCCGTCGCGGCAAGAATCAGGTGCGCCATGGCTATTGTTGTGTCCACATCGGCATAATTTTTGCCGTCGCGCCGGACCCAGGCTTTCTCCGGGATTGCACAAATGCCGATAACGAGCGGTGCCTGCGAAAACCAGTCGCGATGATAGATGCGCTTGAGTTCTTCCTGGCGGCCTGCGGTATGGATGACCAGCAGCTGAAAGGGCTGGCGGTTGACGGCCGTAGGCGCCATTCTGGCGGCCTCCAATACCTGCTCGAGCTTGCTGTCTTCAACCGGGTCGGATTTGTAGGCGCGAACGCTATAGCGCTGCAGACTCAACTTGGCAAAATCCATAAGGCATCTCCTTTAAAGTCATTTTTCCTTATAATACTTAAATCCCTGTCGGACCGGGATCCCGATCCTGCCGATACAATAGCAGTTTCATTGCGGGATTTTAATTTTCATCCGGGCATGAAGCCAGGCGTTTTGTGACGGACAGCTCGTGGATGAACAGAATCTGCTTCTATCAATAGCCGGGAATGGAGACGGGGAAAGCGGTGATTTGGAAACGCCCGATGCCGCCTGCGCGTCGCCGGTTGCTCGTAAAAGTCTGGTCCGTCTCCGAGTATTTGCAGCTCCGCCCTTCCCGCGGATACATTTCGGTTGCCAATGCGAGGCCCTCTCGGCTATCTTTCGCATTCCCGCGTTCACAGGGCGCGGTCTGTATCGGATTCTTCAAGGATTGGAGTGTCCATTGAGATATTAAAGGACTGGATTTATGGGACAGAATCGGCCGGATGCCGTCCAACGGACGTTCTGGCTGCTTCAGGATCTGGGAGCGATCCATTCTCTTCCATCTCGGAATCGGCTGCGATTTGACGGCCGTAATAATCCGCATCTCGAATGCAGGAAACGCGGCCGGCTTCCTGATTTTGGCAACCCGGAATGCGATCGGTTCGGGATCGCGAGACCGCTGAACGAAACGGGAATCGTGGAAAATGCTCAGGCGGAGGTTCGGGGAACATGCCGATCCTGCGCGCTTAAGTCCGGTTCGCGCGGGCGCCCTGCAGTACAAAAAGAAAAAAGCTTAAGCATGGCCGGCAGCCGTAATGCAGGAAAGTAAGCTTCGCACCCTGGGAATACACAGAATACCCATCCCCATCCCGTTTGTTCAAGCAGGTGGCCCGGCCAACGTCTATCTGATCGAGGAAGACGACGGGGTGCTGCTGTTCGACGCGGGACTTGGGACCGCGCCTGCCCGGGCGGCTCTCGCAGAGGGATTTGCGCGAGCCGGTCGACGATTCAATGAGGTGACGCGCATTATCCTGTCTCATGGCCACATTGATCACTTCGGCGCGGCCTCATGGATTCTGGAACAGGCAGGACGGGCTATCCCTGTGTTTATTCACCCTGCAGACGCGGATAAGGTTCTCGAATCGGGCATCGGATGGCCGGCCCTGTTGAGACAGAACAGCCGGTACCTGTCGATGCTGGGTGTGCCGATGCCGGTGTTGGAAGAAGCGGCCGGCGTCCTGAGCCGCAACCCGGACTTCGGGAAGCGGCTGGCCGACACGTTCCCGCTTCAACCAGGTATTCGATTTCGATGCAAGCATGTTTCGCTTGAAGTGCTGCATATGCCCGGGCACACGCCGGGACTCTGCTGCCTCTATGAATCGGGGCACCGATTGCTGTTCTCGGGCGACCATCTGCTCGAGCGTGTGTCCCCCAATCCCCTTATGGATCTTCGACCGGACGGAGCTCCGCCACACTTTAAGCCGCTCCTCTCCTATTTTCAATCCGTGGACCGCCTGCGCGCGCTTGACATTGACCTTGTTCTGCCCGGCCATGCCGCTCCGTTTGCCGGACATGTATCCGTTATCGATTCACTCGCTTCCTTTTACTCCAGACGCTGGGAGAAGCTTCTCAGGGGCTTCGAGAACGGGCCGCTGACCGTTTACCAAGCGATGAAAACGCTCTTTTCGAATCCCCCCGGAGGATTTGAGCTTATCCTGATGCTATCCGAGACGCTCGGAAATCTTGAGGTGCTGGAGGCCAGGGGCGCGGTGCGACGCGAGACGGATGGCGAGCAGATGCGCTTTCGACTTGCATGTTGAACAGTATCTGCGTCCACCTTGCATAAAGCCGTCAAAGCCGTGCGGGGGATTGTTCTGGTTCCATGGATGCGGAGGCTTTTA
>CAZLHW010000228.1:4402-6697 GCA_964559085.1 uncultured Acidobacteriota bacterium
GATTTACGAGGCCGCATATGAGGCGAAAGACTTCCGCACCATGCAGTTCCTGGACTGGTTCGTGCGCGAACAGGCGGAAGAAGAGACGAACGCCACGGACAACATCAAGAAGATGGAGCTCTTCGGCACGGACAGCAAGGGGCTCTATATGCTCGACCAGGAAATGGGTGCGCGGGTCTACGCGCCGCCGAGCCTGGTGCTGTAAACGAGATTGGATACGCAGAGACCGCCAAGCGATTGGCGGTCTTTGCATTTTGTTTTTCTGAATCCCTCCTTTTCTGCAGATCCCGAATCAGGGGAATCAGCAGCGACAGGATAACGAGGGCGGTAAGCACATCCGTCACCGGGAATGTGTACCAGATGCCGTCCAGCTGCCAGGCGCTGGATAAAATCAGCAGCGTTGGAATCAGGATCAGGGCCGGTCGGGCTACGGATGCAATAAAGGACTGCACCGCTTTGCCCAGCGCCTGAAATACAACAGAGGATACGGAGATAAAGCCGAGCAGATAGATGGCCAGGAACATGCGTTTGCTGGCATGGACCGTGTGTGCGATCAAATCCTGCTCCGTGGTGAAGATGCGCATGATAGAGCCGGGGAAGAAATAGAAGACCAGAAATCCCACAATAGCGATTCCGGTCGCCCAGCCGAGGGAAATCTTGAGCGCTCTGAATACTCGATTGTATTGGCGGGCGCCGTAGTTGAAACCGATGATCGGTTGCATCCCCTGCCCGATTACCATACACGGCATGAAGATAAAAACCATTGCCCGATTGATAAGGCCGAAGGTCGAGATCGCCATATCGCCTCCGTGCTGCAGCAGCAGATTATTCAGAAAGATCGCAGAAAAACTGTTGGAGAGTGTCATGGCAAGGCCGGAAACGCCGATGACAACAATTTGTCCGAGTACCTTGAAGTCGGGGATGAAAATTTTCAGTTCCAACTTCAGGGTGCTGTGGCCGGAAAAGTAATACCAGAGAAAGCAGAGCAGCGAGACCCCGTTGCTGATCATGGTTGCTATTGCGGCTCCCCGGATCCCCATTTGTAAAGTGATGACAAATAGTGCATCCAGGATGATATTCACGACAGCGCCGCATATCATGGAAATCATCGGCAGTTTTGCGTTTCCTTCCGCGATTACCACACTGTGGAAGGTCATAACCAGGGTCATCAGAATCGCAAAGGATAGGACCACTTCCATGTATTCGCGCGCATACGGCATTATGGATTTGGACGCGCCCGCCATGCTGAGCCAGAAATCCATATTGACCAGAATACTGATGCTCATGAGGATCCCGAATACAGAGCCAAGCAGAAGTGCGTTGCCCAGGGCGCGCTCGGATTTGACAAGGTCTTTGGCGCCCCGGCTTCTGGAAACCAGGGAAGCTCCGCCGATTCCTGCCATCATCCCGAATCCCTGTGCCAGCATCTGAAAGGGGAACACCACCGAGAGTCCGGCGATGCCGAGAGAGCCGACATAGCGGCCGATAAAGATTGTATCCACAACATTATAGAGGGCCATTACCAGCATGCCAAAGAATGCGGGCAGTGCCAGTTTGAACAGCAGTCTCCCTATACCATCGGTGTCCAGAATGCTCATAGGCTTCATTATTCTCTTACACTTCCTGTTTCGGGCTGAATCGAATCCATGCCTGCCCTGCCGCTTTATTGCCGCTCTTTGACGCTTTCTATGGAGCGGATGCAGGGACTGAAAGGGGGCTTCAGATTTGAATCTCCAATTGCGGATCCCCTAAAACACGGCGGTTGCACGCGGCCCTGCGTTGGAAAAGGCAGCATGGAAACCTCCTTTAGTATTCCGCCGATACTGCCTGTGCCCGCAATCTTCACTTGACGTGCGAACCGGTTCCGGATCCCCCGGTTCCAATCGGGGGATCCGGAACTCTATTCTGATCGGTATTTGTGGAAATACACAAGAGCAAATCAATGGAAAAGCGAAAAACACCGGATTCGTCAAGGTTAATTCCGGCCGGCCGGGTGAATGTGATCCATAGGGACGGCTATTTTCCTGAACCTCTCCGGCTTTTGTCGCGCGGCTTGTTTGATGCGCCGTCTTGCACGGGGGCTGGAATCGCCGGCGAGGGGGCGGTCCCCTCTCTTTTTTCCTGTTGCCGTCCTCTCCAGATGATGTACGCCAAGCCTCCGAAAAACAGGATGGCCATAATTATAACCACGATTTTGTCGAGCGTCAATGGATCTCCTTAAAGCGTCCCGCGACGATGCCCAATCGATACGATCGACGCCTGGGACATGGTAAGAATATCCGGGTGGCGGCCCGA
>CAZLHW010000229.1:0-6682 GCA_964559085.1 uncultured Acidobacteriota bacterium
TTCACAGGGGCCCCTGACGGCCTCCTGCATCGTCTTGGCCGCCTCCTCAATTTCGATCTGCTGGCGCGCGGCTTCGGCGATTTCGATCAGCGAACTGGCAAGGCCTCCCCGCGTAAGATCCCTGAGGCAATGCACCTCGGTTCCGCCGGCAAGCAGGTCCAGGACAATACCGGACAGCGCTGCGCAATCACTCTCAATGGTGCTTTCGAATTCCAGCCCTTCGCGCACGGCCATTATGGCGATTCCGTGGCGCCCGATATCCCCGTTTAGCAGCACGGCGTCGCCCGGCTTTACCTGTGCCGGCGAAATCGGCTGGATCGCTTCAATCGCTCCGATGCCGGCAGTGTTGATGAAGATTCCATCCCCTTTCCCCCGGTCGACCACCTTGGTGTCTCCCGTAACGAACTGGACATTCGCCTGCCCGGCGGCAAGCTTCATGGACTGGACGACGCGCCAGAGGGTGTCCATGGGGAGTCCTTCTTCAATAATGAAGCCTGCACTCAAATACAGCGGGCGCGCGCCGCACATCGCCAGATCGTTTACGGTTCCGTTCACGGCAAGGGTCCCGATATCGCCTCCGGGAAAGAACAGCGGACGCACGACATAGGAGTCGGTGGTGAATGCGAGCTTCTGTGCCGGAATGTCGAAAATGGCGCCGTCATGCCGCTCTCCGAGCAGGGGATTGCCGAAAGCCGGCAGGAATATTTTCTCAATCAGCTGATGGGTCAACCTGCCTCCGCCGCCATGCGCCAGCAGCACGTTGGGGTATTGCTCGATAGGTATAGGACAAACAAAGGCATTGCCCGGTTTCTTTTCAGAGGCCATAAATCTGATCCGTTTCAGTGTTTTCTTCTTCGATAATGATAATAGGCCGCACAGGCGCCTTCCGAGGATACCATTGTTGCTCCGAGCGGGCGCTCCGGCGTACAGCGGACGCCAAACTCCGGGCATTCATGGGGTTTTTTAATGCCCTGTAGTATCAATCCGCTAATGCATTCCGCCGGCTCGTTTTCCGTATGATGGCTGAGGCCGAAACGCGCTTCCGCATCAAACTCGGCATACGAAGCCTGCCGGCCCAGTCCGCTTTGCGGTATTTCCCCAACACCCCGCCACTTGCGCGGCACCACGCGAAATACCTCGGCTATCAGCTTCTGGGCGGCGCGGTTCCCTTCCCGGCTGACGGAGCGGGCGTACTGATTTTCCACTTCGGCCCGTCCCGCCTCGAGCTGGCTGATGCACATGAAAATTCCCTGCAGGATGTCCACCGGTTCAAATCCCGTCACGACAATGGGCACCCGGTATTTCTGGGCAATCGGTTCGTATTCCCAGAAGCCCATGACGGCGCAAACATGGCCCGCTGCCAGAAATCCCTGCACTCTATTCTCAGGGGAGGACAGGATGGCTTCCATGGCCGGCGGGACCAGAACATGGGAAACCAGGAGCGAAAAATTGCGGAGTCCGCGTTTCTTGGCCTGGTAAACGGCCATAGCATTGGCGGGCGCCGTCGTTTCGAATCCAACCGCGAAAAACACAACCTCGCGTTGAGGGTTTTCCTCGGCAAGTTTGACGGCGTCGAGCGGCGAGTAGACAATGCGCACATCTCCGCCTGCCGCTTTCACCGAAAGCAGATCTTTGGAGACGCCCGGGACGCGAAGCATGTCTCCGAAGGAGCAGAACACTACGTTCGGTGTCGAGGCGATCTCAATCGCTTTTTCAATCAGTTCCAGAGGGGTAACGCAGACAGGACATCCCGGTCCGTGGACGAGGGTTATTCCCGAGGGCAGGAGTTCATCGATGCCGAACTTTACAATAGCATGGGTTTGTCCGCCGCAAATCTCCATTATCGTCCACGGCCGTGTCGTAAGACGCCTGAGTGCCTGAGAAAAATGGCGCGCGGCTGCTGCGTCACGGTATTCATCGACGAACTTCATTGCGCCCCCGTCTCTTCCAGTTCCGCCAGCTCGCCCATCTGCCGCAGATATTCGAATACCTCATTGGCTTCCGTTTCATTAATAATGCTGATGGCAAACCCGACATGGACAAGCACATAGTCTCCGATCTTTGCTTCGGGGACGTACGCGAGGTTCACACTCTTGATGATCCCCGCGAAGCTGACCTTTCCCGAGCGAAAAACCGGATCGGTGTCATCAATGCTTATAATTTTCCCAGGAACTGCCAGACACATATATCTGTTCTCCCTCTATTTCTTTTTCTCCGCCTTCCGCAGACGGGATGCCGCAAAAACCTGTCCCAGTGCAATGCCCCCGTCGTTGGGGGGAATCCGCTGGTGCCAGTAAGGACGAAACCCTTCCTGTTCCAGCCTTTGAACCGCATGTTCCAGCAGATATTTATTCTGAAAACACCCACCCGTCAGAACAATGCGCGTTTCGGCGATGCGTCTCGCGACATCGACTATTATGTCCACAAGCGTATTGTGGAATTTTGCCGCTATCGTTGCCAGAGGAATTCCCTGCCGGACATCTTGGAGAACGGTTCGAAGCAGGGGCTCCCAATCGACTGTCAGCATCGGTGCGCATAAGAGAGAATCGGATTTCCCTCCTTTGGTCACTGAATAAGGGTAGATCTTTCCGGTCTCTTCTTTTTCGATGGCAAATTCCATTTCCATTGCAGCCTGTCCCTCGAACCGGATCCTTTGCCTTAGGCCGGAAATGGAGGCGACTGCATCGAACAGGCGTCCTACGCTCGAAGTCCATGGGGATTGGATCCCGTTCTGAAGCATGCGAGCAAGAATGGGGAGTTCCTGCCTGGAAAAAAAGCGAACCGGAACGGATTCCGGATCTTCAAAAACGTCGCTGCCCATAATCTCGTAAAGCGCGCCCAGCGCGGTGCGCCGAGGCTCTTTTACAGCTGAAGCGCTCCCCGGGAGCCGGAATTTACGGAATGAGGCGACACGCTCGAAGCCGGAGTCGCAGGTGAGCAAAAACTCCCCTCCCCAGATTGTTCCATCCGTTCCAAACCCGGTTCCGTCCCAGGACACCCCGAGCACACGCCCTTCCAGTTCGTTTTCAGCCATGCAGGCCGCAACGTGCGCATAGTGATGCTGAACCGATATCAGGGGGATACCGCAGGACTTTGCATATCGGGTCGAGATATAGTCCGGGTGCATATCCGCTACAACTTGGCACGGTTCCGCATGATACAGACGGCAAAGGCTTCGGATCACATCCTGGAACGCATCGGACGCCTCCTTGTTTTCCAGATCTCCGATATGCTGGCTGAGGAACACATTATCCTGAACCGATAATGCCACCGTATTTTTCAGATGGGCTCCGACCGCCAGCGTGTGGGAAAGCTGTTCCCTGCAGTGTCTCGGGTGCGGCGCATATCCGCGCGCCCGGCGCAGAACCATTTCCCGGCCCAGAACCACCCTCACAATCGAGTCATCCATGTGGCGGACAATCGGGCGGTTATGGACTAGGAAGGCATCGGCAATGCCGGCGAGGCGGGCGAGTGCATCTTGTTCTTCAATGCAGATCGGTTCATCGGAGAGGTTGCCGCTGGTAGCCAGAATGGGAAAGGAAAGCTCTCGCATCAGGAGGTGATGCAGAGGCGTGTAGGGGAGCATCACGCCCAGGTAAGGATTGTTCGGCGCGACATTCGGCGCAATAGTCCGGCGGCCTTGGCCGTTTTTGCGGTTCAGGAGAACAATGGGTGATTCGGGCGAGCATAAAAGACGGGCTTCAGCCGGCGAAACGCTGCAATCTTCGAGAATGCTTTCCATTGAGGGATACATCAACGCAAAAGGCTTTTCCTCGCGCTGTTTTCTACGCCGCAGGGTTTCCACCGCTCCCACATTGCGGGCGTCTGCAACGAGATGAAATCCTCCAAGGCCTTTAATGGCAATGATTTTTCCGTCGCGGATGGCAACGGCAGCCTGCCGAAGCGCGGCATCGCGATGCGCAAGAACTCGGCCGGAATGATCCCATAGCTCCAGCGACGGACCACAGACCGGACAGGCGTTCGGTTGGGCGTGGAAGCGCCTGTCCTGCGGGTTTTCGTATTCAGCCCGGCAGTCTGGGCACATTTCAAAAGACTTCATCGACGTGTTCGGGCGATCGTAGGGCAGCGACTCAATGATTGTGAAACGCGGTCCGCAATGGGTACAGTTGGTGAATGGATAGCGATAACGCCGGTTGCTCGGATCCAGGATTTCAGATAGACAGGCCGGGCAGGTGGCTATGTCGGGGAGTATGAGGGCGCTTTTCGCCCCGGATGAGGCGCTGCCTCGTATCTCAAATCGATGGAAAGGAACCGGGTCCAGATAGGAAGCCTCAAGGCTTTGAATAAACGAGGGGGAGGGCTTTTCCTGCTGGAGGCGAAAAAGAAAGTTCTCCAGCTCCGTTTTTTCGCCTTCTACTTCAATAAAAACTCCTTCTGGAGAATTCAGTACATAGCCAGGCAGATTCAACTCCGAGGCCAGCCGATAGACAACGGGTCTGAATCCGCCCCCCTGCACGGCACCGCGGATGGCAATACGCAATCTCTGAGTCCCTGTTCTGGGGCGCCCTGCCGCGGGAGCCAGTCGCACCACTCCTGGATCCCGTCCCCCGTAAAGCACGACATCTCAAATACTTTTAAGGATGGATTGATCCGCAGCGCATTGCCTTTAAGGACGTTCATGTCGCATTTTACGTAGGGGACCAGATCGGTCTTATTAATGATAAGCACTGAAGAATTTAGAAACATGCCGGGATATTTCAACGGCTTGTCATCCCCTTCCGTAGTGCTCAGGATAACTACCTTAAGCGCTTCTCCGAGATCGTAGTTGGCCGGGCATACCAGGTTGCCGACATTCTCTATAAACAAGAGGTCGACTTTGCTGAGGTCCAGCTTTGCCATTGCATCTTGGACAAGGGCCGCATCCAGGTGGCAACCGCCGAGCGTTACGATCTGAACCACCGGAACGCCATATCGCGCCACGCGCTGGGCGTCGAGATCCGTCTGGACATCCCCTTCGATAACGGCCATGCCCATCGAACCCTGAAGCTTCTGGAACGTCTTTTCAAGGATACTGGTTTTGCCGGCCCCTGGAGAGCTGACGAAATTCAGCACGAATATCCCGCGCTCCTGAAATAATGCCCTGTTTCTGCCCGCCACCTGGTCGTTTTTTTCCAGGACTTTTCTCTCAATCGTTATCACGCTCATAAGGCTCCGTCGCCGTCTTCTGCCATTTCTATCTCCACGATGTCCAGTTCTTTCCCGGACATCATCTCCAGATCCGTGCTCTGGCATGCCCGGCATTGAAACTCGAAATCGCGGACTTCAAACTGATGCGCGCACTTTCTGCATTTAAAGATTGTGGGAATCTGCTCGATGGCCAGTGCGGCTTGCGGCATCGCCGTATCGCCGATGATGGCCTGGAAACAGAATTCCAGGGAGTCCGGAACAATCCCTGAGAGCTGCCCCACGCGGATTCGAATCCGCCGTACGGCCGAAGCCTCCCCTTCGGGCACCGCCTGCTTTACAACCTCCAAAATGTCCTGTGCGATCCCCAGTTCATGCATTTGGTTTGGTACTGTCGGTGTAAGTTGTATGTTATTAATATATTACTTAGCCTTCGCGCCATTGTCTCGACTGCGAACCTTGCGCCGACCCGCAAGGGAAGGCTCGAACCCGATGGCAAAGCCCGTAGCGGAAATCATACCATAATGCAAGCATAATTTAAGGAGAGCGGTTAGAGCCGCTTAAAAAATAGTTGCCTGTCAAAAATCCGGATGCTAGCCTTTTTCCCATGTTTAAAAGCAGAGTGCTTAACATTTCTGAATCCTTTCACGCGAGAGCGCCGAAGTCTCGTCCTACCCCGCCATTCGAGCAAGCTTGACCCTGGTTTCTAGTGTTCCGCCCGAATCGGGGGAATCTTTATTTTTTTTTGTATGAGGAGGCTCTATGCTATCGAAGATACGGAGACAGAATCGGAAATACCTGAAGCGGATCAGAATCCCTGCCATTGTCCTGGGATTCGTAGCTATCCTTCATCTGGCCCATCGAGAATGCGCAAGGATAGATCTTACTTTAGGAGATGATTTGTCCTCATCCGCAGCGCACCACTCGTCTATGGATCCCACACCCGAAGCAGAATTTCAGGCTACGGCCTACTGCGTAACGGGAATTTCAAAGAGCGGCACCCCGATAGCACCGGGTCATGTGGCCGCAGATCCCAAGGTTATTCCTCTGGGGTCCATGATTTACGTGGATTCACCTTTAATGGGAGGCATTTACCAGGTTTTGGACACCGGCCGACTCGTTAAAGGGAACATCATCGATATTTTTATACCCAGCTACGAGAGCTGCAAGGAATTCGGGCGGCGAATGGTAAAAGTTCAGGTCTTGCGCTATGGATTCCTTGGACACGAACCCGCGAAAAATTCCTCCAGGTAGCCCTTACCCAATATCTCCCCCCTCACTCTTCGGCATTCGGTTCGGATAGGCTGTTGCCGGTCGGTGAGTGTTCGCCAGTTATGGCGAGCGCTCATCGGCCGGCACACCAATAGCGGCCGATCCACGAGGAGAAGCCGATTGAATCTGAAACCCGTAGGCGCTAGCCTTATCTAAAGTGAGGAAAATCCGGCAATTTGCCGGAGAGCGGCGACTACGGAAAGGAGCAATTAAAATGAGATTGCAACCCACGGTCTATTTTACAGCCGTCGTCCTTTTATTGATG
>CAZLHW010000230.1:0-6662 GCA_964559085.1 uncultured Acidobacteriota bacterium
CCCTCGTGGCGAACCAGATCACTCTAAGATTCGAAGCACCGCGCTCGAATGCCGAGAGTAGTGATTCAAGGGGCTATTTCCCCGGAACTGTTCCAACTGGTCGCTCTGCGGCTTCCACATTCGAGACCCGAGTAACCACGAGCCGATATCGAGTGAAAGGGCGGGAGTGGCCGAAACCCTCAATGCCTATCACCTTCCCGGTCTTGGAATCCTTTTTCCAACCTGCAGACGCTGCTATGTCCAATCTGCCTTCAAAGTTGGCGGTAACCCGATATTTGGGATTTTGACTGCTCACTTCGTTCGCTTTCGGCAGTTGTTCCTCTCCCGAGTATTTCTCAAATTGCCGGAAACTATCGTCTCGTGTCACAGAGAGCCTGCTCTCTCCCAAGGATGGGGCATCGCCGTAAACCAGGATGACTCGATTATCAGGACATTCTCTCAGCCGAATAAACATATCATGAGCTGTAGAGAACACCTCACCACGAACCTTCACCACGTCGCCGTTTCTTGCCGAGTTAAGGATACACGACACGGTTCGGGAGGTATCTGGAATATCTGAAAGGCCCAACCCTATTAAGCAGGCAAACACAGTATTCAGAACCATGTTAGTTCCCCCAAGGGTTGTGAGGAGTCGTCTCTGGATGCCCGTAGATGGTCTTGACGGCATTCGTTATTCCCACATCCCGCGACTGGATCGCGGCTTTGTCTGCCGCTCCCCAAGAGGTGTTCCAGATAACGCTGCCGCCGTAACTCAGACTCCTTGACGCCACTCCTCCCATGCTTGTTCCCGTACTTGAGGAAAGAGCTGGTGTGAGTAGTCCTTGGATGGCGAATGCCGAGGTTTCGTAGGCTCGGTATTCCAGGGAGAAATCGGACAAAGTACCGCCTCCAGCGAATTCGCGTCTGAGGTCACTCACACGGGTTCCCACGTGACCAACGTCGCTGGCAAGCCACTTCGAAACATCCGGCCCAGATGTCCACTTCGAAGGATCGAGAGTTACAGAAAAGGATTTGAGATCGCCAAGTGGTGTTGTCTCTCCTGCCGGCATCCCCTTAGATTGAAAAAAGCCCTCCAAAAATCGATTCTAAGGCCGATTCTGGAGGGCTCTAAAAGACTTATCTCACTCTCAGAAAAAGGTTTATTTCGGTCCGACCCCAATGGGGAGAAGGATTTCGATTTTTGCCTTGCTTCGGAGTTCGCTGACGAACTTATTCAACTCCTCCTGCGCCTTCTGGCTTTTGAGAAATTCCGCAAGCCCCTCCTTTACTTCCTCGAGTGTGGATACCCCCTCCTCCTTTTTATCGGTCACCTTGATCACGTGATACCCGAACTGACTCTTAACCACCTTCAGCCCGCCTACGGGAAGAGAAAATGCCGCCGCCGCATAATCAGGATCCAGTGCAGCTTTGGACATGAGCCCTATATCCCCGCCCTGCGACGCGGATGCGTCCACCGAATTCTCTCTTGCCAATTTGGCAAAGTCTTCCCCCTTCTTAAAGCGCGCAAGGAGACTTTCGGCGCGTTCCCTGGCCTTTGCATCCTGCTCCGGAGCATCTCCCGCCGGCCGTATCAGTATGTGGCTGGTGCGCACCAAATCCGGATGATGGAATTCCTTAGGGTTCGAAGAATAATATTTCGCCAGTTCCTCCTGCGTCACAGTAACCTTCTTATTGACATTCTCCTCGACGAATTTCGACATCAGAATGGTTTCCGAGAGATTCTTCTCGAGCGTCGCCCGGTCCGTATTCTGAGCCGCAAGCGCTGCATTCATTTCTGCATCATCTTTGAATGCTTTGGCTATTTTCTGAAATTCCGCCTGAACCTCTTCGTTGGTTACCTTAAATCCCGATTCCACCGCTTTCTGATAGAGCAGCCTCGAATTAATCAGCACATTAATCAGGTCAAGCGTCAGCTGATTCCTGTAATCCTCACGCAGATTTTTCCACTCCGGATTTCCGATGGAACTCAATTCCCTCTGTATCAGGTCTTCCAGATCCCGACCCGGAATGTCGCTTCCGTTTACGCGGGCAACCGTAGCCGGGAAAATGGCCGCTGTCGCTGCGGCAGCAGGGTTGGAGGAAGAGCCGGAGGACTGGGCTCCAGCGGGAAAAACGCCGACGCCCGAACATAATAGCAACAAGCCGGTAACTGCAAGTTTTGCCGAAGAATTCACTGTATTCGTTTCTCCTTTTTGAGATGAATGCATTAGGTTAACATGGGCCCTGGTTCTCATGAACAGCATTTTCAGACCTTCGAAAATCCATATCCCCGCACCCGAACCCATCCAATTGCTTTGAGTCCCGGGAACTTTGCGTTACTATGGGGCCCATTTTTCAGGGAGAAAACGGTGGGATTCAACTGGCTGGACGGTTTCATTGTCATCGCGTATCTCATTGCCATCACCTTGTACGGCAGCCATTTCCGCAAAAGGCAGCAGTCCATGCATACCTATTTTCTCGGGGGGAAAACAACTCCGGCATGGGCGCTCTCCCACTCCATCGTCGCTACCGAAACCAGCACCTTCACCCTCATCAGCACCCCCGGCATCGCCTTCGGCGGAAACCTGTCTTTCCTTCAGCTGGTCCTCGGATACCTTGTCGGGCGGGTATTCATATCCTTTTTCCTGATTCCCGCCTATTTCAAAGGAGAGATGTACACAGCGTATGAACTGATGCAGCGCCGGTTCGGGCCGCGCACCAAGCATGCGACCGCCAGCATGTTCCTGGTCACGCGTGCAATGGCCGACGGAGTCCGCATGTACGCCGTCGCCATCGTCGTCGGCATGGTGCTGGGCTTTGGCGATATTTGGTCCATCCTGATAATTTTCCTCCTGACGCTTCTCTACACGCTTGAGGGAGGGCTGACGGCCGTCATCTGGACCGACGTAGTCCAGCTGTTCATCTATCTCGGATGCACAACGGTTGCCGTGTTTATCATTCTGGGATTGATCCCGGGCGGCTGGCAGGGAGTTCTCGCAGCGGCAGGCCCCAAGTTCGCCGTCTGGAATTTTTCATTGGATTTCAGCATCCCCTATACATTCTGGGGCGGCCTGATCGGGGGCGCGTTCCTCAATATCGCAAGTCATGGAGTCGATCAGCTGATTGTGCAGAGACTGCTGGCGGCCAAAAACGAGCGGGACAGCAAACTGGCTCTCCTTTCGAGCGGTGTCCTCGTGTTCCTGCAATTTGCCTTGTTCCTGCTCGTTGGAATTTTGCTGTTCAGCTTCTTCAGCTATCACCCGGAAGCAACGCCGAATCCGGACAGAGACAGAATTTTCCCGGCTTTCATAGTTACAGTCCTGCCTCACGGAGTCCGCGGGATTATGATTGCGGCGATTCTTGCCGCAGCGATGTCGACGCTGAGCAGTTCTCTGAATTCCCTGGCCTCCACAACCATTGTCGACTTCCTGCGCCCGTTCCTTAAAAAGGAGATACCGCCGAAGGACCAGCTGCGCATTTCCCGATGGATCACAGTCTTTTGGGCCGCGGTTCTTTTGATTCCGGCAATCCTGTCGCGCGGCGTGCAGTCTGTTCTGGAAGTGGGACTGACAATCGCCTCTATTACCTACGGAAGCATGCTCGGCGTTTTTCTCCTTGGCATGCTCACACGAACGGCCAATGAAAAGGGATCGATTGTGGGAATGGCCGTCGGCCTGTGTTCCATGTTGGCCATCTGGCATTTCGGCGCAGTCGCCTTCACATGGTACGTGCTGATCGGCACCGCCATTACGTTTGTCACCGGATATTCGGCCAGCGTGTGTTTTAGTCGGCAGTCGGCCGTCGGCAGTAAAAAAATCAATCGGAATATGGAATGATGGTCCGGCGGTGCTGGCCTTCGCCGATCACTTTGTCGCCAGCGGTCACACGCACTTCAAACAACAGTTTCCGGCCATCCGCTTCCAGCACTTTGCACCATGTCTTGACCTGAGTGCCGATGGGCGCAGCCGCTTTATGCCGGACGTGCACTTCATACCCGACGGTGATGAATTCCGGCGGCAGAAAACTCTGGGCAAGATCCTTGCAGACGCCTTCCATAAGATCAATCATCTTCGGCGTGGAAAGCACGGGCACTTTCGTATGCGTGATTACCAGCGATTCGTCAATCTTTACAGTTCGCTCCAGGGTTAATCCGGGCTTGATCGCTTCAAATGCGTGCATAGGGCTCCTCACAGGAATGGTGGACATACTACCGGATCCGGTGCTTTAGCGGAATGCTTTTCGTTTATAGTCGACGGCAGTCCTTCACAGGCCCTGTTGTCCTCCAACGGCTAATAACTAACGACTCTCCGCTGTCTTTTATGCTATTTTGTCCTCAATCTCAGTATCGAAAGCTTGCAGTACACTCTGAACCGGAGTCTGGACACGATGCTTTACAGCACAGGAGCCGCTCTTCCGGAACATCGGATACGGGCATCCCTGGATGATGTCGAATCAACCAACCGCATGCAGGACGACGATTATGCCCGCCGCTTCGGCTTCCGCTCCGGCCTGGTGCCCGGCGTCTCCGTCTTCGCCTATATGTCCCGCGCTTTGATCGGATGGATGGGACGCGACTGGCTGGAACGCGGCTCCGCGGAAATTCATTTCCTCAGACCGATCTACGAAGGAGAAGAAATCCGCATCAGCGGATCCGTCTCTTCCGTATCAGAGGATGGTGTTCTTTCACTGGACTGCAAGGCGTCCAATAGCCAGGGCGCCACCTGCGGCATCGGCGCGGCAAAACTGCCTCCGCTGAAGCCGTCGCAGATACCGTCTTTTGAACAGTACCCGGCCGGACGCGCCCGGATGCACCGGGCGATTTCGCTTGAATCGCTGCATGTGGGAGACCTGCTCACTCCGGTAATTTCAGAGTTTACATGGAATATTCACTGGCAGTACTGCCGCAAGACAATCCGCGATCACCATCCCGTTTATGAGCGCGCCATGCACCCGGGCTGGCTGGCCAGCCGCGCCGGCAAAATGCTTGCGACAAACTTTGCGGTTCCGGCATGGATCGACGTTTCCATTCACGTGCAGAATTTCAATCTGCTGGAAAAAGAATGTCTGATTGAAACCCGCGGCCGTATCTATGACAAATTCGAGCGGGACGGCGATCATTTCGTCGCTCTGGATCTCGCGGTCTTCGCCCCGGCGCATTGCCTGGCAACCGTGCGCTATACCGCCATCTTCCGCATCGCGCCCAACGCAGCGTAGCAGTCGGCAGTCGGTAGTGGAACTAACGAGGTTTCAGGCAAACATCTGGAATATATGCGTTTGAGCGAAGGATATTGCAGGCCTCTTTCGCCCTTTCAGGCACGGGCGATTTCCTTGGTTTGACGCGTATGCCTTCCAGGGCTCTCCTTCGACGTTTTTTTCGTACCTACGGGCCGGCGCCCGGAGATATCTATCTAACGGCTCTTCTCCCGACAGGACCGAATTCGTAACCACATTTTTCCGAGGCTGCGCCACTGCGGACCGCCGACTACCGGCTGCCTACTGCTTTATCAATGCCCTTGCGCCGGCCCTCATGCCTTCGAGGGTTAGTTCGTACATGGGGAATATTTTTCGAATCATCCGGGTGGTGGGAACCGACGGCCCCCCGCTGCTCGGCTCGGGAAGGGGCCAGATCACCTTGCGGGACCGCCTCCGGATATCCATAAGCCATTCGATTCCGGGCCTGTCGTTGCGGTACCAATAGTCGATGGCGCCGTTCGGGCTCATCAGCTCGCTGGGGGCCATATACGCATCGCCGACAAGGATGACTTTATAGTTTCTGCCGGTCTGATCCAGTACCTTTCGCGTCGGCACAGCCGTCATCTGCCCGATGTCGGTGTAGAGTTCCTGGTAAATGCAGTTGTGAAAGTAATAGAACTTCAGGTCCTTCACAATATCCTTCGCCGCCGAAAACAGCCGGCTGACCAGTTCCGTATGCGGCGTCATCGTTCCGCCGGCATCCATCAGCAGCAGAAGCTTGATGCGTTTCTTCCTGGCACGTTCCCAGATAAATTCCAGTTCTCCGGCATTGCGGCAGGTTGCATCGATGGTGCCTTCGACATCCAGGTTGTCTTTCGGCCCTTCGCGCACCACCTGCCGGATATAACTGAGAGCCGTCTTGATCGAGCGAGTATCGAGCGTCACGTCGTCGCGATAATTTTTGAAGCTCCTCTTCTCCGCTATCTGTATGGCACTGCGGTGGCGGCTTACATGCTGGCCGACGCGCACGCCGGCCGGATTATAGCCCCAGGCGCCGTAGGGAGAGCGGCCCTTGACTCCAATCGCCTTGTTCCCCCCGACGTGCGGCTCCTCATCCTGGTTTCGCAGCTGATCGAGAAATCGGGAACGCAGCGTTTCCAGATCCAGTTTCTCCACCATGCGCTTTTCTTCTTCCGTCAGCTCGAGCGGCGGCATCTGCTGCAGCCTTTCCTCAATTGTCCGCAGCAGTTCCTCGTCCGACTCGATATGGCCGAAGCATTCCAGGAAAGCCTGGTCGAATTTGTCGAAATGCGCCTCGGTTTTGACCATGATGGCGCGCGCCAGATAGTAGAAGCGCGTCAGAGAACTATCCGCGAGATTTTCAGCAAGAGCCTTTTGCAGCAGGAGCCACTCGTTGAAGGTGACGGGCACGCCGTGCCGCCGCAATGATTTGAACAGATTGATAAACATCGCGCGACTCTCCGGGACTA
>CAZLHW010000231.1:0-6656 GCA_964559085.1 uncultured Acidobacteriota bacterium
CACCGGTGGGATCTGCAACTGAAATATACGTGGGCCAAAAGCATCGATGACACCTCCGCGGCCATCTTTACCGATTTTCTGGCAAGCGATCAGATGCCCGCCATGTTCAACTACAGGCAGAATCGAGGGCTGTCCGATTTTGACATACGCCATCTTTTTGCCGCCAATGTTTCGTGGCGGCTGCCCGATTGGGAAGCCGGTATGCTTCGCCCTATTCTGAGCGGGTGGGAAGTTCATGGACTGGTCCAGGCACAGACCGGCCATCCGTTTTCTCCCTCCGTCGGCTTTGACCGAGCCCGGATCAACCCCGGATCGGACGATCTCGGGCAAAGGCCCGACTGGGCGCCTGTTCCGGGCATGAAGCTGATTCTCGGAGATCCGCAAAAGTATTTTAATGACCTTGCTTTTGCCCTGCCCGCAGCGGGACGCTACGGGAACCTGGGAAGAAACACCCTGACGGGCCCGGGAATCACTTCGGTGGACCTGGCTCTTCACAAAGCCTGGCGCATGGATCGCCATGCCTTTCGGCTTCGCGTGGAGGCGTTCAATCTGCCCAACCATCCCAATTTTCAAATTCCCTCGGGATTGGCTCTGTTTAACAGCAGCCTGCGCCGGGTGGGAACGGCAGGCCGCATTACCTCCACATCGACACCCCCGCGGCAGATCCAGCTCGGACTGAAATGGACGTTTTAATCCGGATGCCGAACGCACAGCCTCCAAGGCAGACACGAACTCCACCAATTGCAAGAATCAGGATTCGTGTAATTGGTGGCTCTTTCTATCCTGGGATACCCGCTTTGGGTTTCGTCGAGGCTTTACCTTTGAAAGTCTGGAACCGCTGAATTGTGCCTATGGTTGAATGACTTCTATCGAAGCGGGTCCCCGTGGAAGCAGAAAAATGGGAGGCATTTGCGCAAACGAGGAATGAAGAGGCCGCAGGGACGCATAAGGGGGGTGAAGGGACGGCTCCGGAGAACCGTCCCTTCGCGCAAACAGAGATCGTCAGGCGGGCATTATCGGCCGTTCTTGGGCTGAAGGCCGGCCTGCTGTACGATTTCGGGCACGGCGTCTTCCCACTCGATAGCCATGATGTGAACGCCTTTGACGCCCTTGATCTTTTTCAGCTGCTGGATCGTCTCGACGGCGATCTTGATGCCTTCCTGCTTTTGTTTCTTTTTCTCAACGCCCTTGAGGCGGTTGATCACCGATTCGGGCACATCCATTCCGGCGACTTTTGTCGCAATATATTCGGCCATGGCGGCGCTCTTCAGCGGCGTAATACCGGCCAGGATGTACGTCTTTTCATGAAGGCCGCGATCCCGGACGCCCTTCATAAACTCCTCAAATTTTTCCAGATTAAAAACACACTGCGTCTGGATAAAATCCACGCCCGCCGCCACCTTTTTGGCCAGGCGCGGCACCTGAATCTTGAAAGGATCGGCAAAAGGATTCGCGGCCGCTCCGATAAACATATCCGGAGGCCCGTCGATTTCCTTTCCGCCCGAAAACTTCGCGGCGTCCCGCATCTCGGTCGCGATCTTTACAAGCTGAATCGAATCGACATCAAAAACGTTTTTCGCCTGGGGGTGATCCCCGAAGGTTTGGTGGTCGCCGGAGAGGCAGAGCAGATTCGCGATTCCCAGCGAAGCCGCTCCAAGAATATCGCTTTGAGCGGCGATGCGGTTCCGATCCCGGCAGACCATCTGCATGACGGCATCGATCCCTTCCTCGCGCAGGATCTTGCAGGCTGCCAGGCTGCACATGCGCACAACGCTGGTCTGATTGTCTGTCACGTTGCAGGCATCGATGAAGCCTTTAAGAATTTTTGCCTTTTCCCGAACAACCTCGGGCTTGGCGCCGCGCGGCGGGCCGGCCTCGGCGGTCACCGCGAACTTCCCGGCTTTCAGTACGGTTTGCAGATTTGAATTCGTCATTCCCATTCCTCACTCTTGATTCTACTTAAGATCTTCCCGGACCAGCTTGCGAACCCCGCCGTCGCGGGACTTCGGCCAATCCGCCGGTTCAATAATCGTTTCGTTTTGGTCCAGACAACCCGACTCCTCAAGCCGGTCAATGATCATCTGCCAGCCGCACTTGGTCTCAGGATTGACTTCGCAAAAGCCGTTGCGCGATCCGCCGCAGGGACCGTTCAGCAGACTCTTGGAACAGCGGGTCACCGGACAGATTCCGCCCGTAAGTCCCAGCTTGCAGTCGCCGCAGGTCTGGCAACGCTCGATCCAAAGACCCTTTTCGTGAACAGCGCCAATAAAGGTCGTATCGATGGCCGGAAACACCCTTTTGGCCCCGATCCTTTCAGCAACCAGCTGCACGCCCGCGCCGCAGGCCATCGACAGCACGACATCATGCGCCGGAGCCGCGGCAATCAGGTCATCCAGGAATTCCGGATCGCACTGGCGCTCCAGCGTCATCTTGGTGATCTTGCAGGCCTGGTGCTTTCGCTTCCTGGCCAGCTCGATCATGCTTGCCAGAATATCCACTTCCTTCTGGCCGCCGGTGCAGCATACGGTGACGCAGCCGTGGCAGCCGGCAAGAAGGATGTTCTCGCAGCCTTCAACGTACGACAGGATGGTTTCAATCGGTTTCTGTTCCCCTACAATCATTCTCTATTCCTCCACATGCGGAATGGTCAGGCTGCCGTCCAGAAGCACGAGCACCTTTGCATCTTGGCCCTTTTCCTTGCGGGCTTCATCCAAAGCCGTCTGAAGAGAAGAAAACGGGCGAATAAAAATACTCTCAAGCAGTTTGGGATCGAGATCCGTCACCGCCCACATTTGAGCCCACAGCCCGACTTCGGCCATTTTTGCGGCCTTGTGATAGCCGACGACAAACTTCTTCTCGATGCGCTCCAGCGCATCTTTGGGCGAGCTGGCGGAGCTCAGCAATTTCACGAAGGATTCTTCCCCGATACCCATGCGGCACTTGGCCACCAGAAGCAGGATGCCGCCTTCCTTCAACGCATATTTGGCGTTGTCGATCCCCTTCTGGGCCTGGTACAAATCGATATCCGAGGGGAATTTGACGACGGACACCACGATATCCGCCTTTTGCGGTATCTTCGCGCAAAACACCTCCTCGGCTTTGGAAACCGCCGCTTCCATCGATTTATAAATGTCGCCGGCCGTAGCCGCATAAATGCGGTGATTCTTGTCCAGGACCGTGCTGATAGTGAAGATTTCCTTCTTCACCGTCGACAGCGCATCAACCATATCCTCATGAACCGGGTTGCCCTTCAGCTTAAGCGCGCAGGCTTCCGGCTTGAGGGCCAGCTTATGGTTCTGTTCAATCGTTTCATGAGCGGCTATTCCCGGAAGGAACGACTTGCGCCCCCCCGTGTAGCCGGCGAAATAGTGCGGCTCGACGGAACTGATGATGACGATCTTGTGCGCGTCGACGCCCCGCTTGTTGACCTTCATCTCCGTGCCGTTTTTGGAAGTGCCGAGGTACACCATTTCATCGCGCTTGGCATCGTGCGAGTGGATCACATCCTTGTACTTTTTGTAGTATTTCTCCGAGAAAATCTGGATGTACTCCTCTTCGGTCGGAGCGCGATGGATGCCGGTCGCGACAATGAAGCTGACCTTGTGACCGACGATATCCTCCTGGATCATGTCAATCACGCGCGCCGTCGGAGTCGGACGCGTCGGATCATTCACAATGAACAGGACATCGCGGGCATCCTTCAAAAATTCTTTCAGGCTCGGGGACCCGATCGGATTTGCCAGCGCCCGGCGAATCACCTCGGTTTCGTCCCCAATTTCCACTTCGTTCGGCTCGATGACGCCGAGAACGCACTTGTCATCGATCTCGGCTTCCAGCTTGCCGTCCTTGCCGTAAGGCACCTGAAGTTTCATCTTTCCCTCCCTTTATACAATCGGACCGAGGGCTCGGATTTCATTCATGAAGTTCTTGGCCGATTCCGTGAATTTTGCGGGATTCCCTTGCGGGACTTCAACCACTTGAAGACGTTTCGGATCGATATCCACTCTCTCCAGTGTATTGGTCAGCGCCTTCATGCGCGCTTTCACCCGGGGGCTGCCGCCATGCTCGCATTCATCTTCCGGGCAGCAGCAGATCAGGACGCCCCAGGCGCCCCGCTCCAGAGTTTCCAGAACGGTGTGCGATTTCAAGCGGCCGCTGCACGCCGTGACCAGCACCTTGTACTCCTTGCTGATTTCGAATTTGTCATACTGCGCCGTCTGAAGGCCCGGATAGCTCGAATAGCCGCACGAAAATACGATCGCTTTGGCATCCGGATTTTCCGGAGTGAAGTAGTCATCCACCTCTTTCAGGAGCTCGTTGGGGTTGGTGCCGAATCCACGGGTGATGGTCACGCCCTTTTCGGGGCAGATATCGATACAGCTGCCGCAGCTCTGGCATTTCAGGCGATCGGTCACGATTTTGCCGTCGATAAACTTGCGCGCTTCGTGCTTGCACATGCGTACGCAATTCAGGCAGCGCGCGCAGACCTCATGGTCCGTCATGGATGTCGTCCCGACCACGTCGAAGCCCGACTCAATGAAAAACCTCCGGGCATCGTTATAAACATCCTGAATCGGCACGCCCGAGGAACACGCCTTCACGCAGCGATTGCAATGGAAACACTCGAAGATCTTGTTGGCGACATAGTCCGAGGGTTCGATCTCGCCGCTCAGCAACCCGTAGAGCAGGATCAGCTTGCCTCGCGGGCTGTCGATTTCCCAGCGGGTGTTTTTGTAAATGGGGCAATGCTCGTAGCAATATCCGCATCGGATGCATTTGTTGAGGGCACCCTTCCATTTTTCCAGCAACTCTAGTTTCGTATTCTCATTCATTGTTCAACCTGCTTATTCTGATTGATAACGTAAAGTCGTGGCCTTGACCCAGTTGTCGGGGCCGTCCATCAGCTTTCCGGGATTCATAATATTGTTCGGATCGAAGGCTCTCTTAATCGCGCGCATCAGTTCCAGCGAGGCCGCTTTTTCTTTCTTGAAAGCCTGGGCCTTGGACAGTCCGATGCCGTGCTCCGCCGACGTGGTCCCGCCGACGGAACGGACAAAATCATAGATCTCCTCCACCGCTTTGCGTGCGTTCTCCCAAGAGGTTTGCTGATCGGTATCCATCAAAATTTTGGTGTGCATGCAGCCGGCGCCGCAGTGGCCGTAAGCCGTCATCACAAGACCGTTTCGTTCGGCGATTTCGTGGATTTTGTCCGCACATTCCGCCATTTTCGAGAACGGAACCGCCATATCGTCGGCCAACGATGTGGAAGCAAGCCTCTCATCGTATTTGGAAAGAGCCGGGAAGAGCTTGGCGCGTCCCGCCCAGATGCGGGCTCTTTCCTTTTCCTCGTAGCTGCTTTCAATGCCGAAGCAGTGGTGCTTTTCGCAGATGGCCTGAATCTTGGCCATCTCCGCATCAATCACATCCTTGGTCATACCGTCCGCTTCATAGAGAAGTATCGCTTCCACTTCGGGCAAACCAAGCTTGGCTGCTTTGTTGGCGGCCACAATCGCGATTTTGTCGATAAGCTCAAGCATGGACGGCTGGCACCCGCTCCCCATTATCTCCGAGATGGCATTTCCGGCTTCGGATAGCCTGTTGAACTTGGCAGTGCCGAGGCAGCGCAGTTTGGGAATGGGCACGAAACGAAGGCTCGCTTCCACGATGACGGCCAAAGTGCCTTCAGACCCGACCATAAGGCGCTCCAGCGGATACCCCGAAGCGGCCACCCGCGTGGTCGAGCCGAAGGAAAGCAGATCGCCATTCGGCATGACCACTTTCATTGCCAGGATGGCGTCGCGTGCCGCACCGTATTTCACCGAGCGCCCGCCGGAAGCATTATTGGCAATCTCTCCGCCGATGGTGGCGGCGCAGCTGGAAGCCGGAGTCGGCGGATAGAAAACGCCGTAGGGTTTCAGCGCCCGGTTGAGATCATCATCGACGACTCCCGGTTCCACGCGGCAATAGCCGTCCGGAGGATTGATCTCAAGAATTCGGTTCATTCCCTTCATATCCAGAATCATGCCGCCATGAACGGGCACAACCTGTCCGCACATGCCCGAACCGGATCCCCGCGGAATCACCGGAATCCTTTCGCTGTTGGCATAGCGCATAATCGCCTGAACCTGCTCTATGTTCATGGGCCGGACAACCGCTTCCGGCCAAGCTTCATGCACAGAGGAGTCGGACCCGTATACGTAGAGATCCGCCTTGTTGTAAAGCACGTTGTTTTCACCAACGATTTCTTTCAGTATGTCAATGTTTACTGAACTCATCGAAACCACCCTCTTATATAAAATCACCGGCTTGCGGCCGGTGGTGGGAAACACACGGTCTGACTTCGGAGTATCTGCCTGTGCGAGGGGGAACACCCGCAAAACAATATATTGCCCGCCTCTTGACAATATACCCGCCAACCCGAATGACTTAGATTAGCATAAGTCCCATTTCGCTTGCCAAAAAAACTCTGAACCGCCCTTGCCAGGGCTCCACTTGCGATTGCATCCCCATCTCAGGGCCGGCCCGGAGTCTGGAGTTGCTGCATTTTAAACCGGCCTGGAGGACTGCTGGATGATTTGAAGCCGGCCCGGAGGGCCATTAGGCTGGATGATTTGAAGCCGGCCCGGAGGGCCATTAGGCTGGATGATTTGAAGCCG
>CAZLHW010000232.1:0-6654 GCA_964559085.1 uncultured Acidobacteriota bacterium
GCCCAACCACAACATGTAGGGGGCACCCACTTAAAAGCCAGAAGAACCAAAAATCTTTATTCTACCAGAGACTCCGAAGCTCAAGAACTCTCCCTTTTGTAAAGACCGCTCTTGCCGCCGCTCTTTTCAAGCAAACGCACCTTTTCAATGACGGCCCCTTTTTCGACGGCCTTTACCATATCGTAGAGAGTCAAAGCAGAGACCGCTGCCGCCGTCAGGGCTTCCATTTCCACTCCGGTATTCCCGGAACAGGAAACGGTTGCGACAAAGCGCACGCCGGTGCTGGAGGGTTCCGCATCCACATCAACATGCGTCAGAAGAAGCGGATGGCAAAGAGGAATGAGATCCGGGGTTCGCTTGGCTGCCAGAATTCCAGCGATCCGGGCCGTCTCCAGCGCGTCCCCTTTGGGCAGCTTGCCCCGGCGAAGCATGCCGGCTGTTCCGCGAGAAAGCCGGACGAAAGACTCCGCAATGGCGCGTCGCGACGTAGCGGCTTTTTCCGAAACATCCACCATTCGCGCCCGTCCCTCTGAATCCAGATGTGTCAGTTGTTTCTTTGGCATGATTCCATTCGAGATTCGAGATTCGAGATCATTGTCAATCCCGAATCTCGAATCGGTTATCGCTGCCTGACGAAATAGTCCGGCAGCAGCATTGCCTCAACGATTTCTCCACGACGAAGAAGACTCAGATCCCTGGGAAAGATAAAGGTCGCGTTTGCGCCTGAAAAACCGACGATGTCCGCGGAGTTTTTCCAGGCAAGCGGCTCCACTTTCCATCCGCCCTCCTGCCATGTCACCCATGCAGGCATGTAGGCGGTCCTGCCCGGCGACTGACGCATATCCGCAAGCAATTCGCCTTTAATTCGAGGCAGTTCCGGTTTCGTCATGCCGCAGAGCCGGCCGAGCGCCGGACGGACGAAGCATTCAAATGTAACCAGACAAGAAATGGGGTTGCCCGGCAGCCCGAAAACGAGCTTATCCCCTTTTCGCGCGAATACGGTCGGTTTGCCGGGTTTGATGGCCACTTTGTTAAACAGGATGTCCACCCCCAGCTCCTGAAAAACATTCCGAACAAAATCGTATTCGCCCATGGAAACGCCGCCCGTAATGATAAGGACATCGTGCTCCAAACCCTGCAGCATCTTGCGGCGCAGGTCTTCCATCGTATCCCGCGCAATCCCCAGGTAATTGGCCTCGAAGCCCATATATTGCAGCTGGCAGGCAAGACAATAGGCATTGGAATTCCGAATCTGGCCCGGCCGCGGCGTTTCCTCAACCTCAACCAGCTCATCTCCCGTAGCCAGCAGAGCAACCGCGGGCCTTGCATAGACCTTAACTTGGGTATAGCCGAACGTGGCCATGACAGCCATTTCCGCAGGCCCCACGCGATGCCCCGCTTTCAGAACAACGTTTCCGGCTTTTGCTTCCGAAGCTTTAGGTGCAATATTCTCATTTTCCCGTATCGGTTTGAGTATTCGGACCCGCTTCCCCGGGTCCAGCACCTCGCATACTTCGATCAACTGAACGGCATTGGCCCCCTCGGGAACCGGAGCTCCGGTCATAATCGCCATGGCTTCACCGGGATTCAGTTTTCCGGGCATACCGCCTCCGGCCCGGCTTTCGCCGATAATACGGAGCTCCACCGGGGCATCGGCAATCTCAGATGCGATTACGGCATACCCGTCCACTCCCGCTCGGCAAAAAGGCGGGACATCGGATGTAGCCACAATATCCTCGGCTAGAATCCGTCCCGGCGCGTCTTTAAAGGGGACCTGTTCAAACCTGCACTCGGGCAGGTTTGCCAGCAATATTCCCTCAGCTTCTTCAATGCTTATCATTCCATCTCCCCAACAAAGGGATAAAGGGGCAAACCCAAAGTCCCTTTGCCCCTTTATCCTTCTGTCCCTTTATCCCTCTGCTCCTCGGACCCTTCTTGCGCAAAGCGGCGCAAACCATCGGCGATTTGCCTCAATCGCTGCTCCACCGCATAATTAACGGTCCCCTCACTAAAGGCGCCGGATTCGTCCCGTTTTCCGGCGGGAACTCCGGTCAGGATTTCGATTCCTTCATCAATAGTTTGGACGGCATAAATAGAAAAAGTTCCGGAGGCGACAGCATCCACCACATCCTTTCGGAGCATCAGGTTCCTCACATTCTGATGCGGGATCAGCACCCCCTGTTTTCCTGTTAAACCGAGCGTCCTGCAAACGTCAAAAAAGCCCTCGATTTTCTGGTTCACGCCGCCGATGGGCTGAATCTGGCCGTTCTGATTGACGGATCCCGTAACCGCGATTCCCTGCCGAATGGGGATTTGACTCAAGCTTGAAAGCAGCGCATAAATCTCGGTTGAAGAGGCGCTGTCTCCATCGATTCCTTCATAGGACTGTTCAAAGCAGAGGCTGGCCGCTAGAGACAGCGGCTGTTTCTGAGCATATTTTGCCCCAAGATAACCGCTCAGGATAAGGACCCCCTTATCATAAATCTTGCCGCTCATCTTGGATTCCCGCTCAATATCAAGAACACCGCTCTTGCCCATAAACGTTTTCGCCGTAATCCGGGAAGGCTTGCCGAAGCGGCAATCTCCCAGGTCGATGACGGCAAGTCCATTGACTTGCCCGACCGCTTCTCCATCCACATCAACCAGAAGCGTGCCTTCGGCTATCATTTTTTGAATCCGTTCCTCAACCAGATTTGAACGATAGTGCTTTTCATCGATGGCCCGTTGAACGTGGGCGGCGGAAACCAAGCTATCGCCGGCGGCGTGCGCCCAATAGCTTGCCTCGCGCACAATGTCGGCAACGTCGCTGAAGCGCGCCGAAAGCTTCTGCTGATCGTCAACCAGCCAGGCTCCGTATTCGAGAACCCGCGCCACTCCGGAGCGATCGAAATGCAACAGCCCCTCATCATGGCACCGCGTACTGATAAAGGAAGCATAGTTATCGTAAGCCTGGGCGTTTCTAGGCATTTCCGAATCGAAGTCGGCTTTGACTTTAAAGATCTTGCGGAAGTCTTCATCCAGCCCGTACAGCTCATGGTAGATTCTTTGCCGGCCGATCATGATGACTTTTACATTGACGGGAATCGGATTCGGCCGCATGCCCGCAACCGGCACAAGGCCGAACTGCTCCGCCATATCTTCAATACGAACCTCCTTGTTCTTAACAGTGCGCTTCAGCGTCTCCCAGACGCCGGAATTCAGGAGCACGTCGTTAACGTTAAGAACAAGAAATCCGCCATTCGCCTTGGCGAAGGATCCCGCGCGGATCATGGTGAAATCGCCGGACAGAGTGCCGAATTGAGCCCGGCGTTCCACGCGCCCGAAAAGATTGTAATACGTTGGATTGGTTTCTATGATGACGGGCGCTCCTTTGAGATCCGTGTTATCGACGCCGACATTGACCGTATATTTCGCGAAAGGATCCACCGGGGGCTCCAGATGAATCTGCGCGGCGCCCGTCTGCACATCTTGTTTGGAGGAATCCTCCGTAAAATCCTCCAGATGCGACAGGATGTGCTCCTGAACATCCTCCAGGAAGGAAGCTACCTGAGGCGATTCAGGATGCAGTTCCTTACTGCCGTCAATGCGGAGTCCGACCACGTACCGGCCGACTCTCCGGTGGAGTTCGTTGAGCTTGTCGCGACTCTCTTTTGTTATATCCCGGACCTGACGAAGAAAAGCCTGAATATCCTGATTGAGCCCGGCCTGGCGCATCTCTATCTGCTTTTTGGCTTCCGGATCCAGGGCTTCATACATTTCCGGCGTCATCGCTTTTCCGTCTTGAAGCGGAACCAGTGAAACGCCTACTTTCGTAATCGCGACTTCAAAACCCTCCCTGCGGGCTTTTTCCGAGAGCTGATCAAGCAAACTCTGCTGTTTGGCCTGGGTCTCCTGCATGAGGCTGTTGACACTATCCTCATACTCCTTGGACTCGAAGGCCTTAGGGATCCTGGTTTTCAGATAGCGAACCAGTTCATCCATCTCCGCTTTCAGATCCTTGGCCCGGCCCGCCGGAAGGTGCAAGATCGTGGGACAGTTGGGATCGCGAAAGTTGTAGACATAGCACCAGTCGTCCGGGCACGGCATTTTTGCCGCAATCTCCTCGAGAAAGGTGCGGATGACGGTGGTTTTTCCGGTTCCCGTCAGCCCGCTGACATAAATATTGTATCCCGGAGAATCGATATCCAGACCGAAGCGAATCGCCCGTATCGGGCGCTCCTGCTCCACGATTCCCTTCATGGGTGGTATTTCCGCAGTGGACTCGAACGAAAAAATCGAGGGATCACAACTCCAGCGCAAGCGATCCGGGGACAACAGGCTGCTGCCTTGTTCTTTCATCGCTTCCCCCTTCAAAAAGTCGGTTATCTCTTATACCCGATTTTGCGCAGAAACTCTCTTCTGGCGCCGGCATCGCTTTCTGTCTCAACTCCTTTAGGCGCAAAGCCATCCACCACACCCAGTATCCCTCTCCCCTGCTCTGTTTCGGCCACGATGACTTCAACCGGATTCGCGGTGGCGCAGAAAATTCGGCAGACCTCCGGGCACGCTTTTATCGCATTCAACACATTGATTGGAAATGCATTTTTGAGAAAAAGAATAAAGGTATGGCCGGCGCCCACCAGCATGGCATTTTCGGCCGCAGCCTTTTTCAGTCCTTCATCGTTTCCGTCGACGCGGATCAGGCAGGGACCGGAAGCCTCACAAAAAGCTATTCCGAAACGGGCATGCGCACAGCCCGTGGCCATCGCCTCATAAAGATCTTCAATTGTTTTAATGAAATGACTTTGCCCGACGACAACATTGCAGTCTTCCGGAATCGACAGCCGGATATTTTTAATCTCCATGTTTCACCCCATATGATCCGATATAGGATGTGGAAGAACGGCCATGGTTGGCTGTCTTCCGCCAATGTTGCTCCCTCCGTCGGCGTCATCTATAATGGGAGAGGCCAGGGAGCACAGGCGGGGATTGTAACACAGATATAAGTTGACAGAGCCTGAGCAAGTGCTTCTTCGACAATATCGGCAATTAAATCCCCATATGTCCACGGATCAGCAAGACGAATCGAAGGTGATTTATGTGCGGAATTGTCGGATACGTAGGGTCAAAATCTGTTGTCTCCGTCATCATGAACGGTTTGCGCAAACTGGAATACCGGGGATACGACTCGGCCGGGATAGCGGCCGTCCGCAATAGACAGGTTTTTATCCGACGCACCTCCGGCAAGCTGATAAACCTCGTTCGCTCCCTCGAAGCGGATCCCGTGTCGGGAGACTATGGGATCGGGCATACACGATGGGCAACACACGGACGCCCTTCCGAAGAAAACGCGCACCCTCACCGGGACTGCAGCGGAAAAATAATCGTCGTGCACAACGGGATTATAGAAAATTATCTTGAGCTGAAAACCCGGCTGAAGAAAGAAAACCACACGTTTGCCACCGAAACCGATACGGAGGTTATTGCGCATCTCGTGGAGTCGCTGATGCCCGGCCGATCGTTCCAGGAAGCGGCCGGAGCAGCCCTGCAGCAGCTTCGGGGCAGCTATGCCGTTTGCCTTATATCCGCGGACAGCCCGAACACCATTATCGCCGCCCGCAGCGGCCCGCCGCTGGTTCTTGGCTTTGGGGACCGGGAATACCTGGTAGCATCCGACGTCCCCGCACTGCTCGAACATACACGTACTGTGTATTTCTTGAAGGACGGAGAAATGGCCATACTCTCGCCGGAAGGAGTCCTGCTTCAGGATTTTCGCGGACAAAGGCTCCATTATGATCCCCAGGAAATCCAGTGGAGTCCTGAAATGGCGGAAAAGGGCGGATTCCATCATTACATGCTGAAAGAAATCCACGAGCAGCCCAGAAGTCTGCGCGAAACCATCGCAGGCCGCATCCATCCTGAATCCGGAGAAGTCCTTCTGGATGAAGCCAATCTTTCCGCCGACTTCCTGGCAAAAATGCAGCGGATCCACATTGTCGCCTGCGGCACATCGTGGCATGCGGCCCTTGTGGGCAAATTCCTGATTGAGGATTTTGCGCGTATTCCCGTGGAAATCGACTACGGCTCCGAATTCCGCTATCGCAATCCCATCGTGAACGAAAATTCGCTCGTTATTGCCATCAGCCAGTCCGGGGAGACGGCGGATACTCTGGCGGCTGTCCGCGAAGCCAAGGCAAAGCACGCCAGAATCCTTTCTATCTGCAACGTCATCGGCAGCATGCTCTCGCGGGAAAGCGACGGAAATCTCTACACGCGGAGCGGACCTGAAATCGGTGTCGCCTCCACCAAAGCCTTCACGAGCCAACTCGCCGTGCTCGTCCTCATCGCGCTTTACCTGGGACGCACACGGAACCAGCTGCCGGCGGATGAGGCAGGCTTCTTGCTCTCGGAACTAAACCGGCTGCCGCACTGCATCGAGCAGATTCTGAATCGGGCTTCCGCCTGCGAGGAAATTGCCAAAGCAATCTTCCGATGCACCAACTCGCTATATCTCGGGAGGGGCATCCACTATCCCATCGCGCTCGAGGGCGCCCTGAAGCTGAAGGAAATTTCTTATATCCACGCCGAAGGATATCCTGCCGGAGAAATGAAGCACGGACCGAATGCGCTGATAGATCAAAAACTTCCGCTCGATGCAATGGCCGCCCGGCATCC